>NZ_JBHTMU010000038.1:0-35325 GCF_042679605.1 Litorisediminicola beolgyonensis | reverse complement strand
TGACCGATGCCCGAAGGTCTTCCTCTCGGCCATCGCTCTCGCAGCCACGGTCATCTACTAGCTATGAGGCCTGACCCGAAGAACCCTTGGGTACGTAAAATATCAGGGTTAGGCACTAAAGCAAAGACGCGAGATTACGTTCCGCAATGGAAACCGGTCTGCTACATATGCACACGGACCGCTCCACAGGCCACCAGTAATAGAGTTACCTCGCCCGAACTGCGGCTTTTGCGATAACGAGGGACTCGACCGACATGCCTCGGGCAATTGGCGAGATTGCTCCCTGTGCGCCACTGCTGACAAAGTAGGGATGGGTCATCACCACAGCCTGTCAGGCGGGACTTTCTCAATTCTCAAATATCCAGAACCAAACCTAACACTCACCCCGTCAGCGGAAACCGTCGGATCTCCTCGAAAAACCCGTCCGGGCGTTCGCCGACCAAGGCGATCTCATCGAGCGTGAAGGGGTTAGGGAGCGGTGGGAGGAGGGTTAAGAGGGTGTCGTGCCATGCCGGGATCTTGGGCCGGGGCAGGCGGGTGGTGAGGGTCATGTGGAAGCGGAATTCCTCCATCACATGCGGGTAGCCCCAACGCGCGAGAAGGGCCTCCTGGCGCGCGGACAGATGCCTGGCGCGTCGGTTCTCCAACTCGGCCTCGCTGGGCGGTGCGCGGAAAGTGTCGAGACGCGAGACGCAAGACGCGGCGATCCGCGAGAGGCCCTCGGTGTCGCCCATGGGTGTCAGCGCCAGGAAGCGGCCGAGCGGGGTCAGCTCAAGGCCGTCGCATGTCGCGGGCGCGGAGGTGGTCGCGAGATCGGCAACGGCCTCGGTCAGGTCCTCCAGGGTCGCGCCATCGGCGAGGCGGAACGGCGGCTTCAGGGTCGCGTGGAAGCCGTAGCGTCGGGGCGTCTCGGTCGCGGCCTCGCGCCCCTCGATCTCCAGCGGCTCCGCCGCGCATCCAGAGGCGATGTCCCAGCCGAACCAGCGCGCCCCGAAGCTTGCCAGCGCTCCGGGGGGCGGGAGGTAGTAGAGGGCGTAGCGCGTGTGGGACATTCGGGCTCCTTGATGCGCGCAGAGGAGCACAGGCGTGCGGCGGGGTCCATCGGGCTCTGTGTGGATGGGCGGGTCATCGGGTGGCGGAGGCCTGACCAAATCGTGATCCCCGTCGGAGTCGGTCTGCGGTGGCGATCAGCATCAGTGGCGTGCTTCCAGATGCGTGGAAAACCTAGGGAAAACAAAGAAGACCGCAGCACACCTCTGTATGTAGCGCGGCGCGGGCTCGCGCTGGGATCCGGCGTCCCGCGCGCTTGACCTTCCAGCGGATGGAACGCCTAGATCATCAGGCGAAGGATGACAGGGAGGCGGCTCATGCAGGCGGCGATACGGGGCGCGACATCAGGAAAAATCGGACTCAAGACAGGTCCGGGCGACGCTCGGGTCGCGGCCCGCTGGCTTCGGGGGGCGAGCGCATGAGCCTGACCCGCCGCCAGTTCCACCAAGCCCTCCTCGGCAGTGCCGCGCTCCTCTCCCTGCCCCGCATCGCGAGCGCCGAGGCCACCCCGGCGCTCGAGGCCCGCGTCGCCCGCGCGCAGATCGCGCCGCCAGGATATCCCGACACCGAGGTCTGGGCCTATGACGGCGCCCTGCCCGGTCCGACGTTGCGGGTGCCTCAGGGAGAGCGGCTGGCGCGGCGCTTCGTCAATGC
Organism: Litorisediminicola beolgyonensis; assembly: GCF_042679605.1. NCBI lineage: Bacteria > Pseudomonadati > Pseudomonadota > Alphaproteobacteria > Rhodobacterales > Paracoccaceae > Litorisediminicola > Litorisediminicola beolgyonensis. The sequence continues at coordinate 33,621 of NZ_JBHTMU010000038.1, read as the reverse complement.
CCTGCCCCAGCCCTCGAGCGTTCACTGGCACGGCATCCGGATCGCCAACGCGATGGACGGGGTCGCGGGCCTGACGCAGGAGGCGGTCGAGCCGGGCGCGGAGTTCCTCTACGACTTCGCCCTGCCCGATGCGGGCACCTACTGGTATCACCCGCATAACCGCAGCTGGGAGCAGATGGCGCGCGGTCTCTACGGTGCACTGATCGTGGAAGAGGCCGAGGGCGCGCCGGAGGTCGATCTCGACGAGGTGCTCCTGATCGACGATTGGCGGATGACCGACACCGCCGAGATCGCCGGGGGCTTCGGAGAGTTGCACGACTGGGCCCATGCCGGGCGGATCGGCAACTGGATCACGGTGAACGGCGACGGCGCCTGGACGCGCGAGGTGCCCTCGAAGACGCGGATGCGGCTGCGGCTGGTGAACACCGCCAATGCGCGGATTTTCGAGCTGGAGAGCCAGGGTCTCAGCGGCTGGGTCGTGGCGCTCGACGGCATGCCGCTCGAGACCCCGGAGCCGCTCGACGGGCTGACGCTGGCACCCGCGCAGCGTGCCGACCTGATCGTCGATGTCACCGCCGAGGATGGCGGCGAGGCGCTGCTTCTGAGCCTCGAGCGCGATGGCGGCTACGCGATCGCGAGCTTTCCGGTCCGGGGCGTGGCGGACAGCCCCGAGCGCGGGGCACCGACGCCCCTGCCCCCGAACCCGATGGCGGCGCTCGGGGACCTCGGAACCGCGCGACGCGCCGAGCTCCTGATGGAAGGCGGCGCGATGGGGCGGATGTCCGGCGCGATGATGGACGGTCGGCAGGTGGACATGCGCGAGATGGCCGCGGCCGGAAAGGTCTGGGCCTTCAACGGCATGGCCGATATGCCCGAGACACCGCTGATCGAGGCTGCACGCGGCGAGACGGTCCGGATCGCTATCGCCAACGACACTGCCTGGGCGCATGGGATGCATCTTCACGGGCATCATTTCCGGCGGGTGGCGGAGGATGGCAGCCTCGGGCCGTGGCGCGACACGCTCTTGATGGAGCGCGGCGAGACCGCCGAGATCGCCTTTGTGGCCGACAATCCCGGAGACTGGCTTCTGCATTGTCACATGCTGGAGCATTCCGCCGGGGGGATGATGACCTGGTTGCGCGTGACCTGATGGTTTGCGCCCGCCCCGCATGGACAAGGAGACACACATGAACCGCAGGCAGTTCGTCCTGACAACGCTCGGCGCGCTCGCTCTGGGGCGACCGGCGCTGGCCGCGCCGCACCGGATCGAGGTGTTCAAATCGCCGACCTGCGGCTGCTGCTCGGCCTGGATCGCGCATATGGAAGACGCGGGCTTCGCGGTCGAGGCGCGGGACGTCGACCAGGGCCGCCTGAACGAGGTTAAGGCGTCGGTCGGGCTCACTCCGGAGCTCGCGTCCTGCCACACCGGGCTGATCGAGGGCTACGTGATCGAGGGCCATGTGCCCGCCGAGGACGTGCAGCGGCTGTTGGCGGAGCGGCCCGACGCGCTTGGCCTCTCGGTGCCGGGGATGCCCATCGGCTCACCGGGGATGGAGATGGACGGGCGCAGCGACGCCTATGCCACGCTCCTGATTCGCAAAGACGGCAGCACCGAGGTCTGGGCGCGGCACGGCTGAGGGCCGGTCGCGCGTCAGTAGAGGAAGACCGTGGCCGTCGCCGGGATCAGCGCGACGATCACGAGGACGACCAGCATCACCAGGATGAACGGCAGGGTCGCGGCGAAGATCTGCTCGACCGACACGTTCGGGTCGTTGAGCGTGTTGTGCACGGTGAAGACCGAAATCCCGAAGGGTGGCGTCAGAAGCCCGATCTCGACCGCGATCACCGTGACGATGCCGAAATGGCTGAGATCGATGCCCATGCCCTGGGCGATGGGTGCCGCGATGGGGACCATGATCAGGAGGATCGAGGTCGAATCGAGGATCATGCCCATCAGGAGGATGATCACCGCGTAGAAGAACAGGAACCCGAGCGGTCCGAACCCGCTATCGGTCACCAGACCGGCGATGGCATTGGGAAGCCCCGCGATCGACAGCATCCGCGAGTAGAAGGAGGCGGCGATCAGCAGGAGCAGGATCGAGACCGAGATCACGCCGGTCTGCTTCATCACCTGCCAGAGCTTGTGCCGGTCGAGGCTGCGGCGCGACAGCGCGACGATCAGCGCTCCGAACGCGCCGATGCCTCCGGCCTCGGTCGGTGTGAAGAAGCCCGAATAGAGGCCGCCCAGGACCAGGATCACCAGCGCCACGATCGGGATGAGCTTGGCCGCCATCGTGCCGAGCGGCATGCGCTCGATCTCGGTGTCGAGACGCCGCTCGCGCACGGCCTCGGGGTCGGTCAGCACGAAGCCGGGAAAGAGCATCGTGATCGCCACGAGCATCGCCACGAAACCGCCTGCGAGCATCAACCCGGGCAGGATCCCGGCGATGAACATGCCGCCGATGGAGACCTCGGCGAGGACGCCGTAGATGATCAGGAGAAGCGAGGGCGGGATCAACATTCCCAGGACCGAGGAGCCCGCGACCGTGCCCGCCGAAAAGGACGGACGGTAGCCGTGCCGGGTCATCTCGGGCACCGCGACGCGGGTGAAGACCGCCGCCGAGGCGATGGAGACGCCGGTGACCGCCGCGAAGATGGTGTTGGCCGCGACCGTCGCGACCCCCAGTCCGCAGATCATGCGGCGCAGCACCTCCTCGGCGACCTCGAACGTGTCGCGCCCGACATTCGAGACGCTGACCAGCAATCCCATCAGCACGAAAAGCGGAATGGTCGCGAAGAGGTAGTCGGCGATGCCGGAATAGGCCGTGAGCTCCAGCATGCGGAAGGCCAGACCGAGATTGTCGCGGATGATCCAGATGCCGACGAAGGCGACGGAGAAGAGCGCATAGGCGATCTGCATGCCCAGAAGCACAAGCGCGATCAGCAGCGCGATCAGGATGAAGCCGATGGTGAGCGTGGTCATGCGAGCCTCCGGACGGTTCTGATCTCTTCGAGGGCGCGGTAGAGCGCGGCCAGCGCGGCGACGGCGGAGCCCAGGACCGTGATGCCGCGGAACGGCCAGGTCGGGATGGTGAAGACGCCCTGGACGCCGAAGAACTCGGAGGTGGTCCAGGCATCGAGGAATTTCGGAAAGGAGGCCCAGAGGACCAGCGAGAAGACCGCGGCCCCGACGAGGCAGAAAAACGTCTCGATCAGCGAGACCGCCTTGGGCGAAGACCCTTCGAGACGGCGGATCAGGAAATCGGCGCGGGTCAGGCGCTTCTGCAGGATCGCGGCGGCGACCTGCAGGAAGACGATGGCGACGACGGAGCGGGCGGCGATCTCGGAGACGCCGGTGATCGGCGCATCGAGGAAGTTCCGGCCGATCACGTCGGCCACGATCAGCGCCATCAGCACCCCGATCCAGGCCGTGCCGACCGAGGACATGACCGCCGCGACGCTGCCCAGGACGGCACCGAAGGGCGCCTCCGAGAAGCGCGGCACGAAGGCGTCGTCACTTTGCGCTGCGGTCTCCTCGCTCATCGCGGGTCTCCCAAGATCTTGCGGAGCGGCCCGACCGGAGGGTGTCCCGGGCGGGCCGCATCTTTTCGGTCCGGACGAGCTTACAGCCCTTCGTCCCAGTTGCGCAGCGGCGTCGCGCCACGCTCGCGGAGCGCGTCGAAATAGGCCTTGAGCACGACCTTCCCGGCGTCACCGGTCTGCTCGAGCCAGGGCTCGATGATGTTCGGCAGGCCCTCGACCCACTTGGTCTTCTCTTCGGCGGGCAGCTCGTGGATCGTCAGACCCGCGGCCTGCATCTCGTCGAGGGCGCGCGCGGCAAGATCGGCCACGTAATCGCCATGCGCGACCGAGGTCGCCGCGGCGGCCTCTTTCATCGCCGCCTGCACCGGCTCAGGCAGACCGTCGAAGAAATCCTTGTTGGCCGCGATGCCGCCGAAATACATCGAGCCGATGCCGACGCGGGTCAGTTCCGGCGCGACCTCGTAGACGCGGGTCGGCAGGATGCCCGAGGCGAAGGACAGCGTGCCCTCGGTCACCCCGGTCTGGATATTGGTGTAATAGGTGGTCAGCGCGCCATCCACGGGCGTCGCCCCGGTGTTCTGCAGCCAGTTGGCCGAGGTGCCCGGCGCGTTCAACTTGCGGTTCTGCAGGTCGGCCATCGTGGCGACCGGGAAGGTGCCGTAGATGTCGTAGCTGTCGGTGATCAGCGAGGACAGGTGGACCATGCCGTTCTCGGCCCAGCTGTCGCGCAGCTCGGGCAGGTTCTCGGAGAGATCGTCGAAGATCTCGATGATCATCTTGTGGTCTTCGGTGGCAAACGGCGTGAAATAGGTGACGTTCTGGAGCGGCATGTTCGCGCCTTCCCAGACCGTGCCGACCATGCCGACATCGACGATGCCGTCCATCACCGCCTCGCGGGTGTCGGTGAACTTGTAGAGCGTGCCGGCATAGGCCTCGACCCAGTCCACCTGGTACTCGTTGCCGTTCTCCGAGAGGATGCGGTTCACCTCGGGCTGGAAGGTGTTCTTCATCGCGTAGACCCAGATATTCGCCTCCGGGTGCGACGAGCCGATATTGACGGTGATCGTCTCCTGGGCGCTCGCGGCGCCCGCGGCCAAGGCCAGCGTGGCCGTCAGGGTGGTCAGTTTCATGTCAGTCTCCTCCATCCGGGCGGCTCCTCCACCGCCCTTGGTTTCCGTTCAGTCAGAGATCGCCCCGAGCGCGCGCAGGATGCGTTCGGGGGTAAAGGGCATCTCGGTGACCTGCGCCCCGAGCGGGCGCAACGCGTCGTTGATCGCATTCATGACCGCCGCCGGTGCGCCGGCGGTTCCGGCCTCGCCCGCGCCCTTGGCTCCGAGCGCGCTTTCCTTGGTCGGGGTCTCCACATGGCCGATCACCATGTCGGGCATCTCGGCGGCCATCGGCACGAGGTAATCGGCCATCGAGCCGTTCAGGAGCTGGCCCTCGGCGTCGTAATGGATCTCCTCGAAAAGCGCTCCGCCCAGGCCCTGGACGATGCCGCCGCGGATCTGCTCGTCGACGAGCTGCGGGTTGATCACCCGGCCGCAATCCTCGACGCACCAATGGTTCAGAAGCGTGACCACGCCGGTGTCGGTATCGACCTCGAGATAGGAGGCCTGGACGCCGTTGGTGAAGGCGAAGGGATATTCCGAGGTGATAAAATGCCGGGTCTGGACCAGCTCGCGCGGCAGCCCCTTGGGCAGGGTGTCGCCGCGGAAGTAGACGATCCGGCCCAGTTCCTCGAGCGGCATGCGCTCGTCTCCGGTGCCCGCATCGACCACCGCGCCGTCGCGGATGTCGAGCGAGGCCTGGTCGGCCTGCAGCATCGAGGCCGCGACCTCGAGGATCGAGTCCCGGAGCGCGCGCGCCGATTGCAGCGCCGCCTCGCCGCCGATCCCGGCCCCGCGCGACGCCCAGGTGCCGCCGCCATAGGGCGTGACCTGCGTGTCCCCGGTGATCACCCGCACCTTCGAGGGCGACACGCCGACGCCTTCGGCCACGATCTGCGACAGCATCGCCTCGGTCCCCTGTCCCTGCTCGGTCACGCCCGAGAGCGCGACGATGGAGCCGTCGGGATCCATCCGCACGGTGCATCCGTCCTGCGCCGAGATCCGCGCGCCGCCGATGCCGTACATGAACGGCGAGGGATTGGTCAGCTCGATGAAGCTCGCGATGCCGATGCCGCGATGCTTGCCCTCGGCGCGCGCCCGCGCCTGGTCGGCGCGGAGCGCGTCGTAATCCATGAGCTCCAGGAGCTTGTCCATCGAGGCGTGATGCGACAGCCCCTCGAACCGCATCTTGGCGGGCGAGGTCACTGGATAGGCGTCGTCGGCATACATGTTGCGCCGCCGGATCTCGACCGGATCGATTCCGAGCTCGGCCGCGGCCATGTCGACCAGCCCTTCGGTGATCGCGACGGCGATGGGATGGCCGACCGCGCGATACTGGCAAGTCGGCGTCTTGTTCTGGAAGACCACGGTGGTCTTGGCGCGGTAATCGGCGAAATCGTAAGGGCCACCGCAGAGGTTCACGACCTGGTTGCCCTCGATGGCCGAGGTGCGCGGGTAGACCGAATAGGCCCCGATCGCGGTCCAGTCGTCCACGTCGAAGGCGAGGATCCGGCCCTCTGCATCCACCGCGATCTTCGCCTCGATCTCGTGATCGCGGGCGTGGATGTCGGTGGTGAAGCTTTCCAGCCGGTCGGCGATGAACTTGACCGGACGGGCCATGATCCTGGCGATCGCGGCGGTGGCGACCTCGTCGGGATAGACATGCACCTTGATCCCGTAGGAGCCGCCGACGTCGCCGCAGATCACCCGCACCTTGCCCTCGGGCAGGTCGAGATGCTTGGCGAAGACGGTTTGCATCATGTGCGGCGCCTGGGTCGCGTGCCAGGCGGTGAGCTGCTCTTCGGCGGGGTTCCAGTCGACGAGGATCGAGCGCGGCTCGAGCGTCACGCCGGTATGCCGCGCGGTCCGGAACCTGGCCGAGACGACGGTGTGGGCGCGCGCGAAGGCGCCATCCGGGTCGCCCTCTTCGTGGAGCCGCTGGAATGCGAGGTTGTCGCCCATCTCGTCGTGCAGGACGGGAGTATCGGCGTCGAGCGCGGTCATCATGTCGGTGACGGCGGGCAGCGGATCGTAATCGACCTCGACCAGAGCGGCGCCGTCCTCGGCCGCGGCGCGCGAGGTGGCGACCACGGCGACGACAGGCTCGCCGACCCAGCAGGCACGGTCGACGGCCATGGCATGCTCGGGCGGGGACTTGAGGCCCTTGAGATGCGCGAGGACAGCCACCCAGGGGGTGCAGACCTCGGCCAGATCCGCGCCGGTGAAGACGCGCAGCACGCCCTTCACGGATTTTGCCTCTTCGGCCTCGATCCCGGTGATCCTGGCATGGGCATAGGGCGAGCGGACGAAGGCCACATGGACCATCCGCGGCAGCACGATGTCATCGACATACTTGCCACGGCCCTGCACCAGCTTGCCCGCGTTCGGGCGCGGGACGGTCTTGCCGATATAGGAGTTCGGGCGATCGGGATTTCCGAACTGGATGGTCATGCGGCCCCCTTTCCGTCACGCGCCTTGGCGACGTCCTCGACCGCGTCGACGATGGCCTCGTAGCCCGTGCAGCGGCAGTAATTGCCCGACATGTGTTCGCGGATCTCGGTCCGGCTCGGCACGCCGCTCCGGGACAGGAGCTCCTGCGCGGCGACCAGCATGCCCGGCGTGCAGAAGCCGCATTGCAGCGCGTTCCGCGCGACGAAGGCGGCCTGCAGGTCGGCGATCTCGGCGCGGTCGGTCAGGCCCTCGACGGTCCAGATCTCGGCGCCGTCGGCCTGCGCGGCGAGCATGAGACAGCCCCGGACCGCAGCGCCGTCGACCCGCACGCTGCAGGCGCCGCAGACGCCGTGCTCGCAGCTGGCATGGGCGCCGGTGAGACCGCATTCAGTCCGCAGGAAGTCGATCAGGTGCTGGCCTGAGGGCACGCGGGCCTCGACCGGCTCGCCGTTGACGGTCAGCTCGATATCGATCCGGTCGCGGAACATCTCGGTCATGGCGCGTCTCCCTGAAGCTTCGCGGCGGCGCGGCGCAGAAGCACACCGGCAAGGTGGCGGCGATAGGCGGCGCTGGCCTGGGTGTCCGACGGCGGGTCGATCTCCTCTGCAAGCGCCGCGACGGCGCCGTCGAGATCGCCCGCATCGAGCTTCTCCATCGCGGAGGTGGCGAGGATCGGCGTCGGCCCGACGGAAAAGAGCGCAAGGCGGTGCCCCCCGGCCCGCTTCACCAGGCAGAGCCCGGCCAGCGCGTAATCGCCGGAGCGGCGGGCGACCTCCTCGATGACGTGCCGCTCGCCCGAGGCGGCCTTGGGCACGGTGATGGCGGTGAGGATCTCGCCGTCGCGGAGCGACGTCTCGAAGACGTCGGTGAAGAACGCCTCGGCGGGAATGGTCCGCGTGCCGTCCGGGCCCGTGGCCTCGAGACGCGCGTCGAGCGCGACGAGACAGGCGGGAAACTCCGCCGCCGGATCGGCATGGGCCGCGGCCCCGCCGATGGTGCCGCGATTGCGGATCGCGGCGTGGGCGATGTAGCGCACCGCGTCGGCCAGAAGCGGCACATGGGCGGCGATGAGAGGATCGGAGCCGACCTCGACATGGCGGGTCAGCGCGCCGATGCGCAGCGTGTCGCCGTCTTCGGTGACGCCGCTCAGGTCCGACAGCCGCGAGATGTCGACCAGCATGTCGCCCGTCGTCAGCCGCATGTTCATCGCGGCCACGAGGCTCTGACCGCCGGCCAGCACGCGCCCCATCCCGTCCGCCTGGCGCAACAGCTCCAGCGCATGGCCGAGGTCCGTCGCCCGGACGTATCCGCCCGCCGATGCCTTCATGGCTCTCCTCCCTAAACCGGCGCGACATCTCCCCATGTCGCTTATTGAGCGCTCGCTCAATCCTGTTGATCATTTGATCTATAAAGTTCGAAAGAATGCAAGTAGAATATTTTCGGGAAACGTGGAAAGCAGCGCGGCATGGACAGGCAGGTCGACGACACCGAGGCGACGGACACGACGCAGGAGACGCGGCGCAGGCTGCCGCCCGAGGAGCGGCGCCAGCAGATCGTCGACGGCGCGGTGGCCTTCTTCGCCGAGCAGGGGCTCGACGGGAAAACGCGTGATCTCGCCAAGCGGCTCGGCATCACGCAATCGCTTCTTTTCAACTACTTCTCGACCAAGGACGATCTGATCGAGGCGGTCTACGAGAAGGTCTATCTCGGCCGGTTGTCGCCCGACTGGCCGGAGCGGCTGAGCGACCGCTCGCTGTCGATCCGGACGCGGCTCCTGGCTTTCTACAACGAGTACAGCGCGCTGATCTTCGAATATGAATGGATGCGGATCTTCATGTTCTCGGGTCTCGCCGGAGCCGAGCTGAACCGTCGCTATCTCGAGCATCTGGGCGGCGTCATCCTGCGCCCGCTTCTTGCCGAGATCGGCGATGCGGCCACGGGCGGGCCGGAGCCCAGCATGGAGGATATCTGGAACCTCCATGGCGGCATCGTCTATATTGGCATCCGCCAGCACATCTACCGGATGCCTGGCCCCGACGATCCGTCCGAGGCCATCGAGCGCGCGGTCGACCGGTTTCTCGGCGCCTTCGGCATCGCGGACTGACGCTGCACGGGGGTCTAGTGGCCGCCCGTCGTCGCGAACCAGAGCGAGACGCACCCGACCAGGATCAGGCTGAGCGCCCAGACGATATCGAGGTTGAACCAGCTCCGGCTCACCGCCTTGAGGCCGAGCCAGGCGTAGACGGCCCAGGCCAGAGCGCCTCCGGCCAATGTCATCGCCCCGGTATGGAGGATCGCGACGAGCGCCGCGGTGGCGGCGGTCCCGGCCATCAGGTCCGAGGCGGCGGCATGGCCCGGATCGGTCGCGGTGGTCCGGCAGATGCCGAGATAGATCGGCACCAGCATCAGCCCTGCCCCATGCGCCATCGCCGCGAGGAAGGACCAGAGAGCCAGTCGCGAGGGCGGCACGCGGGCGAGAAAGCGCGGATGCCTCCGGTTGATCAGCAGGTAGACCCCGAGCGCGATCACAAGACAGGCGGCGCCGATCTGGATCTCGCGCTGCCACGCGACGAGGAAGAGCAGCGCGCTGAACGGAAAGAGGATCGCGGCCATCGCGAGGAAATGGCCGCCCGCCAGCGCGCCGAGCGCCTTCACGAGGCTGCGGCGGTCGCGATCCATGAGCGCGGCCGAGACGGCCAGAGGCCATCCCATGCCGGGATTGACGCCGTGGTAGAGGCCGGAGACGACAACGGCCCACCAAAGGGCCGTTGTGCTTTCGAGCCAGGCGATCTCAGACAGTGGGGTAGCAGAAACTGTCGGTCGAGCAGTCCCCGCCTTCGAGCCGGATCTGGTGGCTGCGGTAGCCTTTGGGGAAGTCGACGTAGAACTCCTCGGCCAGCGTCAGGCCGCCGTTCTCGCCGACATGGGCCATGACCATCTGCCCGCCCTCGTCCTCGGGATAGAACTGGTCGTCCCAGGTCGAGTAGAGCGAATTGGTCCAGTAGACGCGCTTGCCGTCGCGGCTGATCTCGACCATCTGCGGACCGTAGGCGAAGGGCTTGCCGTTGGGATGGGGCGTGCCGCGCGCGATGCCGCCCAGTTCGACCTTGCCGGTGAGCTTGGGGTTCATCGGGTCCGAGACGTCGTATTGGTGCATCTCGCCGAGGCCCCAGCAGGCGACGTAGAGGAACCGGTCGTCGAGGCTCAGGTCGATATCGGTGACGAGCGGCGGCACGGCCTCGAAGCCTTGCAGGAGCGGCGGCAGGTTCTCGGCCTTCTCGGGGCGCGGGTCGATGGAGATGACCTTCTTGGCCTCGAACGTGCCATCGTCCTTCTGCCACCAGGTGAAGATCGAGCCCTGCAGGTTGGTGGTGTCGACCACGACGCCGCAGAAGCCGTAATCCTTGGCCGGGTCGTGGGCGGGCCGGATCTCGAGCGCCATCTGGTGGTTCTCGCCCAGGTCGATGGTCTGCACGTTCTTGCGCTGGCGCAGGTTCCAGAAATGGATCTGGTGGCCGTATTTGTTCGACAGGAGATCCTCGGCGACGAGGCCGTTCTCGAATTGCGGCGGCAGGCCCCATTCGCTACTGACCATGTAGTCGCGCGGCAGGTTCCACCAGAAATCGTAATGCTTCTCCTGCTTGCCCCGGTCCATCTCGTAACGACCGAGGATCTCGAAGGTCTCGCAATCCATGATGAAGATGCCCGGAGGGCCGTCGGTGCCATCGTCGCCGCCGCCGCCCAGGGTGCTCACGTAGATGCCTTCGGGGCCGCAATGGATCGTGTGGGGGCGCGAATAGCCGGTCTTCTCGAAGACCTCCTCGGGCTCGATGATCTTGTGGATCTTCGCCTTGAGCGGCTCCTTCACATCGATGACGTAGATGCGCGACGACCGGATGCCGGGGATGATCAGGTAGCGCCGTTCGAGGAAGGCGTGGCCCGACAGCGGCGAGAGCGCCGAAGAGCAGGCATTCCAGCCGAAATGGTGAAACTCGTCGCCTTTGTTGGGCATGATCAGCTGATGGACGATCTCGCCGTAGCTCTTGGAGTTCGGGTCGACATCGACCACCGCGAGCCCGTCGGGCTCGGAGCCGTCGGGGCTCAGCATCAGCGTGAAGGCCAGGGTCTCGGCCGGGGCTTCCATCGCGAGCTTCGGCGTCGCGTGGAATGTCGGGTCCGGTCTCAGGTTCATGGTGTCTCCTCCCGTCAGTATGAATTGGTCGTGAAAGCGGTCCTCAGGAAATGCACTGCGCCGAGCCTGCCACGGATCGCGGTCCCGGCGAAGTCTTTTGCCGCCGGGCGGCGCGGGCTTCGGGCCTCCCCTGCCCTTGCCCGCGCGCGCCTAGCGGATAGTGATCTCGACGCTGTCGGCCAGCGTGTTGGCGATGAAGCAGTAGCGATGCGCGCGGTCCTGCATCTGGGCCATCGCCTCGTCGGTGACGGCGAAGCCCGGGTCGAAACGGACGACGGGATGCAGATCGATGCGCGTGACCGACATCTGTCCGCGCGGGTTGCGCCCCAAAGTGGCGACCGCGTGATCCGAGTAGCCCGCGACCGGCCACCCGGCCTTTGCCGCGAGAGCGAGGAAGGTCATCATGTGGCAACTCGACAAGGCCGAGGCCAGGGCCTGCTCGGGGTTGGTGTGCTCCGGATCGCCGCCCCAGTCGGGGGCGGCGTCCACATCGACATCGCAGCGGGTGTTGAAGACGACCCGATGCGCGTTGGAATAGTGCCCGCTCTCCAACGCCGGGCTGTGGCGCTGCCAATGCAGGTCGATCGCGAGATCGGTCATCGGGGCGTCTCCGGATCAAGCGGCGGCGAGGGATTTCTTCGGATCGAAGAACGGACGCTCGACCACGGTGGCGACGGTCGGCCCGGAGGGCAGAACGACCTCGAGCCGGGAGCCGATCTGGGCGTGCTCGACCGCGACCATCGCCAGCGCGATGTTGCGCTCGAGCCGGGGCGAGTAGACCGCCGAGGTGACCTTGCCGACCTTCTCGCCCGAGACGCTGACCGGCCAGAAGGTGGTGTTCGGCCCCTTCAGCGGCTCGGCGTCGATGACGAGACCGACCTGCATCCGGGAGACGCCCGTGTCGCGGATGCGGCGCAGCGCGGCCTTGCCGATGAACTCGGCCTCCATGTCGAGATCGACCAGCCGTCCGAGGCCCAGCTCGTAGGGATTAGTGGTGATGTCAGCATCGGCATGGTAGGAGAGCATCCCCCCTTCGATGCGCCGGATCGACGAGGTGTGGCCGGGCTTCAGCCCGTATTCCAGACCGGCGGCCATGATCCGTTCCCAGAGCGCGTCGCCCTTCGCACCGTCGCGCAGGTATATCTCGTAGCCGAGCTCGCTCGACCAGCCGGTGCGCGAGACGATCAGCGGAATACCGTCGAGCTCGAGCTCGCGCAGCCAGTAATATTTGAGGCTCATGATCTCGTCGCCGAAGAGCGCCTGCATGATCAGCCCCGAGTTCGGGCCTTGCAGCTGCAAGGGCGACACGTCCGGTTCGGTGATCGCGACATCGAGCCCCGAATGCACCGCCACGCCCTGCGCCCAGAGCAGGATGTCGCTGTCGGCAAGCGAGATCCAGAAATGGTTCTCGGCCAGTCTCAGCAGGATCGGATCGTTGAGGACCCCGCCCGCGGCGTTGGTGATCAGGATGTATTTGCACTGGCCGACGGCCATCTTCGACAGGTCGCGCGGCGTCAGCATCTGCACGAAACGCGCGGCATCGGGGCCGGTGATCTCGACCTGGCGCTCGACTGCGACGTCGCAGAGGATGGCGTCGTTGACGAGGGTCCAGAAGTTCGCCTCGGGGTCGCCGAAATCGCGCGGGATGTACATGTGGTTGTAGACCGAGAACCCTGTCGCGCCCCAACGCACGGTGGCGTCGAAATAGGGGGATTTGCGGATCTGCGTGCCGAAGCCGAACTCGTCTGAATGCATCCCGTGCGCCCTTGTCTGTCACCGGGCGCGCCGCCCGGGAACCGGTTGAGAATGATCCATATCTACGGGCGAACCGGCGCGGGGAGCGGTCCAAAATGTGCCGCCGGAGCCTATGGATCGGGCTGTTTTTCGGGCCGGTTTCAGCCCGTTCGGTCGCGGACCACCGGCGCGGCGAGACGCGCGAGATTAGGACTGCTGTCCTTGACCACCCGCGTCGCGATATAGGTCATGTAGCGATCCACCCCGAGCTCGGCGTCCTGCATCTCCTGCATCAGCGCCTGGAAGGCTGCGAGCGTCGGCGTGACCGTCTTGATCACGTAATCCATGCCGCCGCCCGTGGTGAGGCATTCGGTGATCTCGTCATGCCGCAGGACCCAGGCCTCGAACCGGTCGAAATCCACCTTGCGGTGATGGGTGAGCGACACGGTGACGATGACCTGGGTGAAGTCGCAGATCCGGTCGAGCGCGATATCGGCGTGGTAGCCGCGGATCAGCCCCGCCGCCTTCAACCGTTCGAGCCGCGCCCAGCAGGGCGTCGCCGAGATATTGGCAATCTCGGCCAGCTTGGACTTGCTGAGCTGGCCGTGCCTCTGGACGGCGCTCAGGATGCGGATATCGGTTGCATCGAGGACTGACTTCTTCACGGGCTCCGGTCTCTCGCTGTTGAGACATGCGGCCGGCGCGCGCGCGGCGCGCCGTGGGTCCAGTCTAGGACGCCGAAACCCGTCGGGGCAGCGTTTTTGCGACCTCGACTATCCCGTCCGCGGCGGATCGGGAGGGCACGGCCGGCTCGCCGGAGCGCTCGGGGCGGCACGGCGCCCTACCCGTCGTCCTTCTGCCCGCTGCGGCTGCCGAAGATCGACAATCCCTTCTCGATCCCGCGCCGCGCGCGCGAGGCCTCGCGCCGCAGCCCGCCGCTCCGGGTCAGGACGCGCAGCCGGTTTCGCTGCGCCATCAGCGCCTCGCCGGACTGGCCCATCAGCCGCGACCGGACCGCATCGACGTTCCAGTCGGGATCGGTCAGCACCACCGGCACCGGATAGACGTCGCGCCCGCCGATATCGCGCATCACCGCTCCGACCACCTCGTGCACCTTCTCCATCGCCGCCTCGCCCAGAAAATTCTCCGGGTAAGGCCATTGTGGAAGCAGCTCGTCGATGAAAGTGACGACCAGCACGAAGGGCGGCATCCGCCGCTCGGGATGGGCCGCGAAATGGCGGCGGAACGCCTCGATCGCCGCGCGGTCGATCTCGCGCGCGGGGCGGTTCGCGCGCACCGTCCAGAGCACCATGTCGGCGCTCAGAAGCTCGGCCTGAGCCCGGTCCGCGGCGCTCTCCGATCCGTCGAGACCCGGCATGTCCATAAGCACGACAGACAGGTCGCCGAAGACCCCCTCGTAGCTCTGCGCCGTCTCGGTCGTGGGCACGATGTCCGTCTCGGCGCGATCTTCGCCTACAAGCGCGTTGATCAGGCTCGACTTGCCAGAGCTGACCTGACCCGCAATCGCGACCCGGAGCGGCAGGTCCTCGGAGGCGAGCCGGTCGCGGTCCTCGTCGCTGGCCCCCATGCGCAGCGCGAGCAGCTCCGCCTCGGAGAACCGCAGCCGCCCGGAATAAAGCTCGACCGCGGCGACGGCGACCTCTTCGAGAAGCAGCGCCTGGACGACCGAGATCCCCTCGTTGGTGACGAAGGAGGCGTGATGCCCGGCGATGGCGCCCTCGATCTCGCGCAGGACGGCGACCGGGAGCGACTTGATCGCGCGGAACACGCGCCAGGCATAGACCCCTTGCGTCCCGAGCCGCTGGGCCAGGTCGCGATGCCGCCAGAACCAGTGCAGCGTACCAACCGAGATGCTGTCGGCAAAGGGCAGATGTTCGCGGATGTCGCGGCGGAACCGGTTGGCGACGTGATCGACCAGCAGAAGCGCCTCGGGTACGGTGAAATCCAGCACACCCTTCCCCGCCCCGCCCGAGGCTTGCGCCACGCGCTCCACCACCTCGAGGCCCAACTCGTAGAGATCGTCCCAGGGCCGCGGCTTCGCGGTTTCCGTCGCGATGAACTCCGCCGCCGACTGGAAGGCGAGCCGCTCGCGCTCGGACCAGCCCGGGTCGATCCTGGCATGGATGCGGTCCGGGCGGTCGACCGGTATCTCGGGCTCATCGCGCCGCTTGCGCCACCACCAGACCGCCAGACGCACCAGCCGCGCCCCGCCGCCGAGGGTGATGGAGGCGACGATGAAATGCACGAGCCAGCCATGCTCGGCCATCCAGAGAAACCCGGCGCACATCGCCACCACGAAGGGCAAGGCGAGTGCGGCCAGCGAGAGCATCCTCTCCCAGCGGAGAAGAAAAGGTCTCAGCCGCTTAATCAGCGTCATGGGACGACAGCTTGAACGCGCGGGCATAGACGTCGCGCAGTTCCGCCTCTTTCGGCGCCCGGCCGGTCGAGCGGGCATGCAGGAAGAACGCCGCCGCGCGCCCGAGCGCATAGGTCGTGGCAAAGCTGATCGACCCCGCGGCGGCAGCCCCGATCGTCTGGCCATAGACCGGGATCAGCTTGGCCAGTTGCCGAAGCCCGTAGCTCGCCGCGAAGCGCGTGCCCGCGCTGAGCCCGAGCGCCCCGAAGAACGCGGCGGTGGTCGAGCGCTCCCAATCGACCCCGTAATGCTGTCCAAGCTCGCGCAGCATCGCGAGCTGCGTCGCCGGAACCGAGACCGCTCCGAGGATCGGGGCGACATCGGTGGTGCCCGCCAGCCCCGCATAGAAGAGGACCCGGCGGCGCACCGATTGGAAGGCCTTTTCCTCCTGCGTCGCCGCCTCGTCGCGCGCGAGAAGCAGCCCGACGGCGGGCAGCGTGTCGAGAAGCCGCGCCCGTAGCTCGCGCACCCCGTCGACGTCACGCGATGTCTCGGGCGCGAGGTCGAGAACGCCCGAGGGCAAGGTCCGTCCCGCGGCCTTGCGCATCATCGCCTCGATCTGGCGCCGCGACCGCTGTCGCGCGTCGTCGTCGGGCACGAGGTCCGCGCCCGTCAGAACCAGGATCGCGCGCGTCTCCGGCTCGTGCCGCGCCACATCGGCGAGCGCATCGGCGACCATGCCCTGCACGGGATCGTCGAGGCGGCAGACGACGAGCACCACGTGGCTGCGTCCGCGGCAGGCCTTGAGGTCCTCCTCGGCATCGTACCCGGCCTCGCCGAGACCGCGGGTGTCGAGGAAGCGCAGGAGCGGCTCGTCCGCCGGGAAGTCGTAGCTGGTGGCGGAGCGTGTGCAGGGCCGGAAGCCGTCGCCGATCTCGGCCTGCGTCTGCTCGGTCAGCGCGCGCACGAGCGAGGATTTCCCCGCGCCGGTCTTGCCGAGAAGCCATACGACCGGCAAGGCATCCTCGGGCATCTGCTCGGGTGCCCGCCTGCCAAGCCGTTTCAATCGTTCCAGCATATGCCCTCGTCGGCGGTTCCGAGGCAGCTTCCGCGAAGCCGCCGGGGGTTGCAATCCCCTCGGCTCGCGCGGCGCGTCGAGATGGTGATCGGGCACCGGGAGGCGGCCGCTGCGGACGGCGTTCCAGGCACTGGGGCCAGCGCGGTCCTGACGCTCGCGGGGTGGAGGGTTTGGGAGATGGCGCACCCGAGAGGATTCGAACCTCTGGCCTCTGCCTTCGGAGGGCAGCGCTCTATCCAGCTGAGCTACGGGTGCCTGACGCGTCTCTTAGGCGAAGGGGTGCGAGACCGCAACGGGATTTTCATGGGCGGGCGCGTGCCCGTGTGCGGGGATCGTGGGACGGAGCCGGGCGGGTTTGATCGCTCGGGTGTCGCTCGTCTCGGGCCTGCGAACCTGTTCGGGACATGGCTCTGACCGGGTGCCGCGCGGGCCCGTGCTGGAAGCGCGGACTGACGGTGTCCTCAGTACGCAACGCATCATGGGAGAAGGCCCGAGGCGAGCGCCGCGCTCAGGTGCGGAGCGCCCAGCGACCCTAAAGCGCGGACGTGCGCTCGGACGCGTCGGCCCGCCTGCGACGTATCGCCAGTCCCGCCGCGAAGAAAGACGAGACCGGCGCTAGGAGACGCTCAGCCGAAGAGCTCGTTGGCCAGTTCCAGCGCGTCGACCAGAGTGTCGATCTCGTCGCGGGTGTTGTAGAGGCCGAAGGACGCGCGGCAGGTCGCCGAGACGCCCAGGTGATCCATCAGCGGGCCCGCGCAGTGGTGACCGGCGCGCACGGCGACGCCGCGCTTGTCGAGGATGGTCGAGATATCATGGGCATGGGCCGCGCCGTTCAGGGTGAACGAGAAGATCGCGGCCTTGCCCGGTGCCGTGCCCTGGAGATTCAGCCAGTTGAGCCCGGTCAGGCGCTCGTTGGCGTAATCGCGCAGGCTCGCCTCATGCGCGGCGATGTTCTCCATGCCGAGGCCCATCATGTAGTCTAGCGCGACCCCCAGGCCGATCATCTGCACGATGCCCGGTGTCCCGGCCTCGAACTTCATCGGCGGATCGTTCCAGGTCACCTCGTCCTTGTGGACCTCGCGGATCATGTCGCCGCCGCCCATGAAGGGACGCATCTCGGCCATCCGCTCCTTCGCGATCCAGATCGCGCCCGAGCCCGAGGGGCCGTAGAGCTTGTGCCCGGTGACGGCGTAGAAATCGCAGCCGATCTCGGAGACGTTCACCGGCATGTGCACCGCCGCCTGGCTGCCATCGACGAGAACCGGGACGCCCTTTTCGCGGGCCGCGTCGCAGATCGCCTTCACGTTAACGACGGTGCCCAGCACGTTCGACAGATGCGTGATCGCGACGAGCTTGGTCCGGGGGCCGATGGCGTCGATCACCTTCTGCGGATCGAGCGCGCCGGTCGCGTCCACGTCCACCCATTTCAGGCGCACGCCCTGACGCTCGCGCAGGAAGTGCCAGGGCACGATATTGGCGTGGTGCTCCATGACCGACAGGACGATCTCGTCGCCCTCCTCCATGCGCGGCATCGCCCAGCCATAGGCCACGAGGTTGATGCCCTCGGTGGTCCCGGAGTTCATCACGATCTCGCTTTCGTCCCGCGCGCCGAGGAAGCGCGCCAGTGTCTCGCGCACGCCCTCGTATTTCTCGGTCGCGAGGTTCGACAGGAAATGCAGGCCGCGATGGACGTTGGAATATTCCTCGGCATAGGCGCGGGTCACCGCGTCGATGACGACCTGCGGCTTCTGCGCCGAGGCGCCGTTGTCGAGATAGACCAGCGGCTTGCCGTTCACCTCGCGCGAGAGGATCGGGAAATCGCGGCGGATCTCTGTGACGTCATACATATCCATTCATCCCCAAAGTGGTCGCGCCGATCATGCCGAGCAGGATGCTGATCCCCATGGCCAGCCCGAAGGCCGCCATCACCAGCACCAGAAGGGCCCGGCCCAGACCGTCGAAACGGTGCGCGGCCGCGACGAAATTCACCAATATCCAGAACGAGAGCGCCGTGCCCGCCATCAGCAGCAGGGGCGACAGCGCCGGAAGCGCGAAGGACAGGACCAGAACCGCCAGTTGCAGCGCCAGCCGAAGCCCCTGGAGCCAGATCAGGAGAAGGCCCATCTCCTCGAGCTGCGCCGTGCCGCCCGCCATCCGGCCCGCCCAGGTCAGAAGCACCGCGAAGAGCGCCAGCATCCCGCCGAGGCCGAGCATGAAGACCAGGGGCTGGCGCAGGAGCGGGATCGGCATGGTCTCGGGATCGACCAGCGTGACAAGCGTCGTCATGAAGGCGGTCTGCAGGACGAGCACCAGGCCGAAGGCCAGGAGCAGCACCTCGCGACCAAGACCGAGACCGATCAGCCACGCGCCGATCTCGCGCGGGGTCGCCAGGCTCTGCCAGAAGAGCGGCCAGAGGCGTGCCATGCTCATGCCGCCCTCTCGGCCACGGCCAGGTTGGTCAGCCAGAACCAGAGGAAGACGCCGAGCCAGATGAGGCCCACCAGCCATTGCGCCGGCCCCGCCCCGATGAAGCCCCGGACCAGCCCGTTCAAGAGGAGGATCGGCGTCGAGGCGAGGAAGGACCAGAAGAGCGCCAGCCGCGCGCCATACCAGCTCCCCTGCCCTCCGAAGAGCCGCGCGATCAGGTGGCTCAGCGCCGCGAGCGCGTAGAGAAACAGCGGCGCGATGAAGAGCCAGCCGAAAAGCGCGCCCGCGAGGAGCGCGTTCAGCTCGATCGCGGGGTCGAGATGCGCCTGCCGCGACAGGGGCGGCAGTTGCGACGCGAAGGTCAGAAGGCACGCGCCCATCAGGAAGGCGAGCGCCCGGTCCTCGCGCGGACCGTCGCCGAGAAGCCGCCGCATGACGCGGCCCGGCCCCCGGTAGGAGGCCGTGATATCGCGGGCGACCGGCACGCTGTCTCAGGCCCTGCGGCGCAGGAGCCAGCCTTCGACGCGGCCGTTGATCTCGGCCTGGAGATCCTCGTCCTCGATCTCCATCACCGCCTCCGCGAGGAAGGCGAGCGTCAGGAGGTCCGTCGCGATGGATTTCGGCACGCCGCGCGACTGGAGGTAGAAGAGCCCCTCTTCGTCGATCGCGCCCGAGGTCGAGCCATGCGAGCAGGCCACGTCGTCGGCATAGATCTCGAGCTCGGGCTTGGCGAGGAACTGGCTGTCCTCGTCGAGCAGAAGCGATTGCGAGATCTGGTAGCCATCGGTCTTCTGCGCGCCCGGCTGGACGAGGATCTTGCCCTGGAAGACGCCCGTCGCGCCGTTGCGCAGCACCTTCTTGAAGACCTGCCGGCTTTCGCAGTTCACCGCGTCATGGGTGATGAAGACCGTGTCGTCATGGTGGAAATCGCCGTCGCCGACGCAGGCCCCCGCGACATGCGCGGTGGCGTCGTCGCCGGTGAGCTCCAGCACCACCTCGTTGCGGGTCAGGACGCCGTTCACCGTGAGGGTGAAGGACTTGAAGACCGACTCGGTGCCCAGCCGCGCGAAGATATGGGTGGCGGCGCGGCGCTCGTGGTCGCGGCCCTGTGCCCGGACGTGGTGGAAGGTGCCGGTATCGGCCACGTCCACTTCCAGCGCCTTGTTGAAGCGCGCGGCGGCGGGGCCGTTTTCCAGAAGCGTCACCTCGGCACCGGGCTCGACCTTGACCACGTGGTGCAGCACCGCGTCCGAGGTCTCGGACCGGTGGTGATAGACGAGGTTGATCGGCTTCGACGGCTTTCCGGTCACCCGGATCAGCACGCCGTCCGTGGCGAAGGCGGTGTTGAAGGCCGCAAGCGGGCGCATCACCGCGTCCTGCCCGCGCTCCTCGAGCGCGCCGTAGAGATCGCGCGCCCAGTGGATGTCCGCATGGCTTTCGGCCAGCCGCTCGATCTCGACGCCCTCGAGCGACAGCTCGTCCGAGGCCTCGGGATCGAACACGCCGTCGACGAAGACGATCCGGAGCCGGTCCGTGCTGTCGAACATCGGCGCCTCGCCGCTTTCGAAGAGCGCGGCGCGCGGCGGCTCGGCGGCGGTCAGCGTGTCGGGCCGGGTGAATTTCCAGTACTCGTCCCGCGCCGCAGGCAGGCCCATGGCACGCAGCCGCGCCAGCGCCGCCTCGCGCGCCGGACGGGCCCAGCCGCCCTCGGGCAGGCTCAGCCCGTCAAGCCGCGCCTCGGTGGCGTCGATCTTGCGCTGATCGGGAGCCGGTTTCTTCTTCGGCAGAACCATCAGGCCACCTCCCCGAGGATGTCCCCATAGCCGTTCTCTTCGACCTCGAGCGCCAGCTCGGGACCGCCGGTCTTCACGATGCGGCCGTCGGACATGATGTGCACGACATCGGGCTGGATGTGGTTCAGAAGCCGCTGGTAGTGGGTGATGACCAGAAACGACCGGCCCTCGGAGCGCAGCGCGTTCACGCCGTCCGACACGAGCTTCATCGCGTCCACGTCGAGACCCGAGTCGGTCTCGTCGAGGATGCACATCTTCGGCTCGAGCATCGCCATCTGCAGGATCTCGTTGCGCTTCTTCTCGCCGCCCGAGAAGCCCACGTTCACGGGGCGTTTCAGCATGTCGGCGTCGATCTGCAGCTCCTTGGCCTTGGCGCGGATCACCTTGAGGAACTCGGCCGCGGACATCTCGTCCTCGCCGCGCGCCTTGCGCTGCGCGTTCACCGCGGTGCGCAGGAAGGTCATGTTGCCGACGCCGGGGATCTCCACCGGGTACTGGAACGCGAGGAACAGACCCGCCGCGGCGCGCTCTTCGGGCTCCATCTCGAGGATGTCCTCGCCCAGAAGCGTCGCCTCGCCCTCGGTCACCTCGTAGCCGTCGCGGCCCGACAGCACATAGGACAGAGTGGATTTGCCCGATCCGTTCGGACCCATGATCGCATGCACCTTGCCGGGCTCGACGGTCAGGTCCACGCCCTTGAGGATCTGCTTGTCCTCTTCTTCGAGCTTCACGTGCAGGTTCTTGATCTCAAGCATCTCTTCGTCCTTCTCTCTCGTCGTCCGCCTGCCTCAGATCGGCCGGGACATCAACTGGATGATCCGCATGAGGTCGCGTCGGGCGACCGCGCGCGGGGTGATTTCGAACCGGGCCATCCGGCCGGTCATCTCGGGCGCACCGAGGAAATCCTCGATGCGGTGATACTGGTCGCGCTGGCGATAATCGTCGAAAAGCAGCACCAGCGGCGCCTCGGTCATGTAGGTGGCCGCCAGCGCGCAGCCGACCCGGAAGCGGCCATCGACCAGCACCACCTGCGGCTGGCGGAAATGGCTCATCCCCCAGATCTCGAGCGGGTAGCGCGGGAAGCGCTTCCAGAGCGTCTCGTCGACCGGGTGGCCCCAGGCCTTGGTCGGACCGATATCGGCCCAGACCACGTCCACGTCGCTGCCGTCGGTCGGAGGATTGGCCGCGAACCAGCCGCGCATCATCTCGGCCCAGTCGCGGTCGCTCTCGACCGAGAACACGGTCTTGCCCGGCATTTCGGCGGCCAGCACGGTCGAGCCGCCCGATCCGTATTCGAGGATCACCTCGGCGCGCGCGTATTCGGCGCGCAGGAGCGCGGCCTCGGGCTCGGGCATCGTCAGCTCGGGCCGGGTTATGGTGGCGGGCGCGCTCACTCCGCCCGCACGGCGGTGCCCGAGATCGACACCATCAGCATCGACTCGCCCACCACCTCGTAATCGAGATCGACGCCAACCACCGCGTTGGCGCCCATCGCGCGGGCCCGCTCGATCAGCTCGGACTGCGCGACCTCGCGGGCGTCCTGGAGCTTCTTCTCGTAGGCGCCCGAGCGCCCGCCCACGACATCGGTGATCTGGGCGAAGAAATCCCGGACGAAATTGGCGCCCATGATCGCCTCGCCGACCACCAGCCCGTGATAGGCGGTGATGCGCTTGCCTTCGATGGAGGGTGTGGTCGTGACGATCATGTCCGTTTCTCCTTGGGTGTGCCCGCTCCAGGGTCCCGTCTCAGCCATTGCGCCGCGATCCGATGACGCCGCGCGCCAGGAGCCATTGCGACACGAGGCTGCCGAGGAAGCCCGACACGAACGAGAATGTCAGCACCTGCCACATCTCGAGCGCCATCGTGGCCGCCGCGACGACGATCGAGAAGCCGACGCAGAAGACGCCGGTGATCGTCGCTCCGAGGATCATCCGCCCGCCGCTCATGCCGCGCGCTCCCCCAAGAGATCCTGAGGGAAGGCCGCGCGCAGGGCGTGCTGGCTTTCCGCGATGCCATCGGCGTAAGCGAGCGGCTCCTCCGGCAGTTTCGAGAGCAGCGAAGCGATCTCAGAATGCGCGATCGGACGCGGCAGCGCCCGCCCGATGCCTGCAACACGGTCGGTCAGCATTGGTGCATCCCACCAGTAGAGCTTGAGCGGCGCGCTCATCGCGCCGCCTCCGCCATCCGGGTTTCGATCTTTTCCAGATCGAGCATGCCTTGCGTCCCCTGTCCGCCGCGACGAGGCGGGCCTTAACCCACCGAGCCCTCGAGCGAGATCGCGACGAGCTGCTGCGCCTCCATGGCGAACTCCATCGGCAGCGCCTGCAGTACTTCCTTGGCGAAGCCGTTGACGATCAGCGCCACCGCCTCTTCCTCGTCCATGCCGCGCTGGCGGCAGTAGAACATCTGGTCGTCGTCGACCTTCGAGGTCGTGGCCTCGTGCTCCACCCGCGAGGAGTTGTTCTTCACCTCGATATAGGGAACCGTGTGCGCCCCGCATTTGTCGCCGATCAGGAGGCTGTCGCACTGGGTATAGTTGCGGCTGTCCTTGGCCTTGGGATGCATCGAGACGAGCCCGCGATAGGTGTTCTGCGCAAAGCCCGCGCTGATCCCCTTGGAGACGATGCGCGACTTGGTGCGCTTGCCCAGATGGACCATCTTGGTGCCGGTATCGGCCTGCTGATGGTTGTTGGTGATCGCGATCGAGTAGAACTCGCCCTGGCTATCGTCGCCGCGCAGGATGCAGGAGGGGTATTTCCAGGTCACGGCAGAACCGGTCTCGACCTGGGTCCACATGACCTTGGCGCGGTCGCCCCGGCAATCGGCGCGCTTGGTGACGAAATTGTAGATGCCGCCACGGCCCTCCTCGTCGCCCGGGAACCAGTTCTGGACGGTCGAGTATTTCACCTCGGCATCTTCCTCGACGACGATCTCAACCACCGCCGCGTGCAGCTGCGCGGTGTCGCGCTGGGGCGCGGTGCAGCCCTCGAGATAGGAGACGTAGGACCCCTTGTCGGCGATGATCAGCGTGCGCTCGAACTGGCCGGTATTCTCGGCATTGATCCGGAAATAGGTCGAGAGCTCCATCGGGCAGCGCACGCCCGGCGGGACGTAGACGAAGGAGCCGTCCGAGAAGACCGCCGAGTTGAGCGTGGCGTAGAAATTGTCCGACACCGGCACCACGGAGCCCAGGTATTTCTTCACCAGCTCGGGATGCTCGCGGATCGCCTCGGAGATCGAGCAGAAGATCACGCCCGCCTGTTTCAGCTCTTTCTGGAAGGTCGTGCCGACCGAGACCGAATCGAAGACCGCGTCCACGGCGACCTTGCGCTCGGAATTGTTGCCGTCCGCGGGCACCTCGCCCGCGCCCTCGACACCGGCCAGGATCATCTGCTCCTTGAGCGGGATGCCCAGCTTTTCATAGGTCGCCAGAAGCTTCGGATCGACATCGTCGAGCGATTTCGGCTTCTCTTCCATGCTCTTCGGACGGGCGTAGTAATACTGGTCCTGGAAGTCGATCTCGGGATATTCGACCATCGCCCAGTCCGGCTCTTTCATCTGCAGCCAGCGCTGGTAGGCGGCGAGCCGCCACTCGGTCATCCATTCGGGCTCGTCGTTCTTCTGCGAGATCAGCCGGACGATGTCCTCGGTCAGCCCCTTCGGGGCGTATTCCATCTCGATCTCGGTGTCCCAGCCGTACTTGTACTTGCCGCCGAGCGAGCGAACCTTGTCGACCGTTTCCTGATCGACGCCCTCTTTCACTTCGGTCTCGTCGAGAACCGCCATGGTCCTACCCCCTTCGTCCTGTCTCACGCGGCACGCGCGCGGTGTTTCTCGTAAGCGGCGCACCAGGCTTTCGCAAAGCGGCGCACCTCGTCTTCCGTCGTGTCCGGACCGAGGCTCACGCGGATGGCCGCGCGGGCCACATCGGTCCCGTATCCCATGGCGCCCAGCACCCGGCTCTCGCGGACCTTGCCGCTGGAACACGCGCTGCCGGCGCTGATCGCGAACCCGGCGAGGTCCATCTGCATGACCTGCGTCTCGCCCTTCCAGCCCGGAGTGGCGAAACACGCGGTGTTGGGCAAGCGCGGACCGGAGTTCCCGACGAAAATAGTCTCTTTCGCAGTCTCTGCAATCAGAGATTCTAGAATGTTTCTAAATTCGGCGACCCGGTCCCAGGCACCTGCCTCGAGATCGCGCGCCGCCGCCTCGGCCGCGGCGCCGAAGCCCGCGATGCCGAGGATGTTCTCGGTGCCCGAGCGCCGCCCCATCTCCTGTCCGCCGCCGGGCTGAAGCGCGGGGATGTCGACGCCCTGCTTGACGATCAGCGCGCCCACGCCCTTTGGTCCGCCAAGCTTGTGGGCCGACAGAAGCGCCATCTCGGCGCCGGACCAGGGAAAGGACCAAGGCACCCGGCCCGCCGCCTGGACGACATCGAGAAACAGCCGCGTTCCCGAGACGCCGCCGACCTGCCAGCCGCTTTCAGTGGCCTCGGGTTCCAGGATCACGCCGGTCTCGGAATTGGCATAGCCCGCCGCCACCACCTCGCCCGCGCCGTGATGCGCCCAGAGACAATCATGCGCCGTGGGCTCCACGACCGCGCCCATCGCGCCCAGCACCCGCGCGCCCTCGGTCGCGCCCGAACAGAACACCACCTCCTGCGGCTTGGCGCCGACGAGCCCGGCGACCTGCGTCCGGGCGCGTTCGACCAAGGCCTTGGCCGCGCGGCCCTCGGCATGGACCGAGGACGGGTTGCCGACCAGGTCCATCGCGCCGATCATCGCGTCGCGCGCCTCTGGCCGCAGCGGCGCGGTCGCGTTGTAATCGAGATAGACCCGGCCGCTCATCGCCGGACCCGCGCGCTATGCCGGACCGGTCTCACGCCTCGTCCACCATCTCGAAGATCGCCGGAACCGCCGGGCACGGCACCATCGCGTTGCCGACCACGTCCGAGAGCCGCGTCTGGTGCAGGAAGACATAGACATGCGCCGACAGCCCCTGCCAGAGCCGGTTCGACAGCGACTGCGCCTTCGATCCCGAGAGCGCGCCCGACGCGCCCGCGCCCTTGTGCATCGCGTCGACCGTCTCGTCGACCGCGGCCAGCACGTCGACCACGCGGATCTCGGTCGTGGGCCGGGCCAGCCGGTAGCCGCCGCCGGGGCCGCGGACCGAGGCCACCAGATCGGCGCGCCGGAGCTTGACGAAGAGCTGTTCGAGATAGGGCAGCGACACGTCCTGCCGCTTGGCGATATCGGCCAGAGTGACGAGCGCGCCCTCGGGCTGGAGGGCGATGTCGACCAGCGCGACCATCGCGTAACGTCCCTTGGTGCTGAGTTTCATCGCCGCGCTCTCCCTACGACGCCGATTGACCTTGCAATGTGGATTGCCTATCTGCGTCAAGACCCTGCGCGCACATGTCTGCGCGCTATAGATTAGAAGCGTTCTAAAGTAGCCGAGCGAATTCGTCAACAATTCGCACCGGTGACGAACCGTCAAGGAGCCGCGCCGCCTCATGCCCGAGGTCATCTTTCCCGGACCAGAAGGCCGTCTCGAAGGCCGCTACCACCCGCAAAAAGACCGTGACGCCCCCATCGCCATCGTGCTGCACCCGCATCCGCAGTTCGGCGGCACGATGAACAACAAGGTCGTCTACAACCTGCATTATGCGTTCTACAACATGGGCTTCACCGTGTTGCGCTTCAATTTCCGCGGTGTCGGACGAAGCCAGGGCGAATACGATCAGGGCGTGGGCGAGTTGTCGGACGCGGCCTCGGCGCTGGATTATCTCCAGTCGATGAACGCCAATTCCAAGCATTGCTGGGTGGCGGGCTTCTCCTTCGGCGCGTGGATCGGCATGCAGCTTCTGATGCGCCGTCCCGAGATCACCGGCTTCGTGTCGGTCTCTCCGCCCGCCAACATGTACGATTTCTCGTTCCTGGCGCCCTGCCCCTCGTCCGGGCTGATCATCAACGGCACCGCCGATCGCGTGGCGCCGCCGGCGGACACGCGGACGCTCGTGGGCAAGCTCAAGGAGCAGAAGGGCATCACCATCACCCATGAAGAGGTCGACGGCTCGGGGCATTTCTTTGAAGAGCCCCACATGGAGACGCTGATCGGAACCACCACCGATTACGTCAAGCGCCGCCTGACCGAGACGACGCGGTGATGACATGAGCTTCGTCACCGAGATGGCCGACAAGCTCGCCCAGGACACCCTGAAGGCGATGGATGAGCTGGGCGAGGACCGGCTCTACATGGATGTCGCCAAGGTCCTCGCCGCGGCCTCGACCACGCTCGAAGAGGCCTATCTGACCTCGATCCGCGTGCGTCTGGCCGAACGGCGCGGACGGGCCTTCCTGATCGACTTCATCCGCGCCAAGCGCGCCGGGACCGCGCCCCCGCAAAGCGAATGAGCGACCGGCTCGACCGGCAAATGGCCTTTCTGTCCGAGGCCGACCGGCTCAAGGGCGTCTTGCGCGCCAGCCGGATCGGCGACGGCACAAGGCGCGAGAACTCGGCCGAGCATTCCTGGCACCTGGCGCTCTATGCGCTGATCCTCTCGGAACATGCCGAGACTGAGGTCGACCGCGACCGGGTGATCCGGATGCTCCTCATTCACGACCTGGTCGAGATCGACGCGGGCGACGCGCCGATCTTCGCGGGCGCGCCCGACCCGGGCCTTGCCGAGAAAGAAGAGGCCGCCGCGAAGCGCATCTTCGGCCTCCTGCCGCCCGATCAGGCCGAGGAGGCGCTGGCGCTCTGGCTGGAATTCGAGGCCGCCGAAAGCGCCGATGCCCGCTTCGCCAAATCGCTCGACCGCTTCCAGCCGCCGAACCAGAACCTCGCCAATGGCGGCGGCACCTGGGTCGAATACGGGGTGACCCACGCGCTGTTTCTCGAAAAGGTCGCGCCCAAGATCAACCGGGCCGCGCCCGCGCTCTGGGACTGGCTGGCCCCCCGCGTCGCCGCGTTCTTCGCGCGCTGAGGGGGCCGCACCCCGTCAGGCGTCGACCTGGAACTCACGCAGCATGCGGCCATAGCCGCCCTCATCCAGAAAGCTCCGTTCAGCCTCGGTGACCGTGCGGTTCAGCGCATCGTTGCGATACGGGAACCGGCCGAACTTGCGGATGATTTCGCGATGGACCTTGGCGTGGAGGAGATTGCTCCCGTCCGAATCCGGCATGCGCTCCTTCATCAGGCGCACGCAGCGATCCTGATCGCAGAGATTCTCGGAATGCATCATCGGCAGGTAGAAGAACTGCCGCGCCGGTGTGTCGATCTTGAGATCCCAGCCCTTGGCGATCGCGCCCTTGGACGCCGCCAGCGCGATCTTGTCCGAGGAGAACGCCTTGGCCTCGCCCCGGAACATGTTTCGCGAGAACTGGTCGAGCAGGATGACATAGGCCAGAACGCCGGAGGGATAGGTCAACCAGAGACCGAACCGGCCCTCCATCGCCTCGTCCCAGACATCCTCGAAATCGTCCCGAATGCGTTGATCGAGCGCGTCGTCCTGCTTGTACCAGCCATCGGGCCCAACCTCGTCGAGCCAGAAACTCAGAATTTCATCCGGACCCGCCATACCGAACACTCCTCACCGTCGGCGCACCTGTCGTGCAGATCAAAGATAAGCGCGCAGGATCCCGTTTCCACAGTCAAATATGATGTCAGCCCGTCACAAAACGGCCTGACGCCTGGCTTTTGCTCACGCGCTGAGCCGTGTTTCGGCTTCCGCGCGTTCCGTCTCTGCATCAATCGCGTATTCCTGCGCCACTTCCATGGCGACGATGGTCCCGGTCGGTGCCAGCGGCGCGTAGGAGTTCGTGTCGGAGACCGAGGGCGCCGCGCGCACCGTCATCCGGTAGAGCCCGTAAAGCGTCATCAGGAGCATCAGCACCGAGATCTGCAGGAAGTATCCGCGCGCGCCGATCTGCTCCATCACCCAGCCCGCCAGGAGCGGTCCGGCAATGGCGCCGAGACCGTTGATGAAGAGCATGCCCGCCGAGGCCGAGGCCATGTCCTCATGCGGCAGGAAGTCGTTCGTGTAGGCGATGAGCATGGAATAGAGCGGGTTGGCCGCGCCGCCGATCACGAAGGCAAGCCCGAGAAGCGCGTAGAACGGCACCTCGAAGAGCATCGCGACCAGCGCGGCGGCCCCGCCCACGGCAGAGACCAGCGTGATCAGGCGACGGCGGTCGACCTTGTCCGAAAGCCAGCCGAGCGGATATTGCGCGATCAGCGCGCCGGTGTAGATCGCCGAGACGAAGAGCGAGATCTGCCCGAGGCTCAGCCCCGCCTCGCGCCCGAACACCGCCGACATGCCGAACTGCGCGCCGTAGACCCCGCCCATCAGGAACATGCCGGTGCAGCCCAAGGGCGAGGTCTTGTAAAGCGCGACGAGGTTCATCGGCTTCGTGGTCTCGAAGGCGGGCGTCGGCGTCACGGTCAGGAGGATCGGCGCAAAGGCGATCGAAACCAGCACCGACGGGATCACGAAGAGCAGAAAGCCCGAGTCGTCCGGGATCACCAGCATCTGCTGCGCGACGATGATGCCGACCATCTGCACGATCATGTAGAGCGACAGCGCCTGCCCGCGGGTCTCGTTGGTGGCCGAGTTGTTCAACCAACTCTCGGCCGTCACGTAGACGCCGCAGAAGCAGAAGCCGATCACGACCCGCCCCAGCATCCAGGTGATCGGATGGGGGAAGGCCGGATAGAGGATCAGCACCGCCGAGATGAACGACCCGAGTGCCGCGAAGACGCGGACATGTCCGACATTGCGGATCATCGACGGCGTGAGCCGCGAGGCGATGAGGAAGCCCACGAAATAGGCCGACATCACCATCGACATCTGGAAGGCCGAGAACCCCTCGTCGCCGCCGCGCACGCCGAGAAGCGAGCCCTGAAGGCCGTTGCCCAGCATCAGCAGCATCATCCCGAGGAGGAGCGCCCATGAAGATTTCAGCACATGGAGCATCGGCCCGCCTCCGCGCGTGTCCTGTCCAAATTTGCTCGTGCCTTACTCGCCCCGACGCGCGGCGGAAAGCCACTTTTTTCGGCAGCGATCCAAGGGTGGCATTCGCTATAATATTTTTTCTTGACACAATTTTTTGAGGACGCGGATTGGAGCTGCGCGACCCCACCAAAAGCCGGTGCTCGCCGGGCCTGTCCGTCACGTTTTGAACAGAACTGAATTCAACTCAGAGTAAAATCGACGTTATCACGGCGCCAGCGTTAACCTCAATTTTCTCTTATTTTCAGGTATATGCTCGAAACACGGCAGTCACGCGTTAATCTTTCGGTAGGAATTTGGCGGCTCCAGCCATTTTTCCGGCAGAAAGAAACGGCCTCCTGAAAGCATTCAAGAATGATTCGCAAGGAGTGCCTGCATGCCCTGTGAGTATTCAAGTTCCTGGGTTTGTTTTCCCAAAGACCAGACCGGCAATGCCTCTGTCGAGTTCGCCATCTGGTTTCCACTGTTGTTCCTTAAGCTGCTCGTCGTCATCGACCTGTCGTTTTCGATGATCGTGAGCGCCTCTCTCTGGCACACGTCCCGCGATACCGCGCGGGCGATTGCGACGCATCGGATCACCGAGGGCGAGGCTGCGGAGTATTTCCGGAACTCGCTTCTGTTATCCCACATGCCGGTCGACCTTCAGGTCAACGGCACGCGCACGGAGGTTCGCATCCGCGCCAGCATCGACAGCACCGATGCCGCGATCACGCCGATCCTGCCGCGCATCATGCCCTCGCCGATCCGCGCCCGGGTGGCCATGCTGCGGGAGCCGGTCTGATGCGCCTTCTTCTGAAACGACTGGCGCGGGACACCGACGGGTTCGGCACCGTCCATGCGATCGCGCTCTCGGCGATCCTCGCGCTGATGGGCGGCGCGGCGGTGGACATCTCGAATGCCTGGCGCGTGCGGGAAATCCTGCAATCCACCGCCGAGGCCGCCGCGCTCTCGGCGGCGGTGCGCGCTTCCGAGCCAATGGAAGACGAAACGCCCCGGGACGTGGCCCAACGGATCACGCTCAGCGCGCTCGACGGCACGGCGCTGGCGACCTCCTGGGATGCCGACAGCTTCGCGCTCGGTCGGATCGATGCCTCCAAGGGCTTCGTCCGGGACCAGTCGCCGCCGAACGCGGTCCAGGTCACGCTGGCGCGCACCGACGCGCTCCAGCGGCCGGTGTCGCTGATGTTCCTGCAGATATTCGGCTTCGAGCCCTGGTCGATCACCGGCCGCGCGACGGCGCTCTTCGAGGCACGCCCGCGGATTCTCTGCGAGGATCCGCTGCTCTCGCTTCAGGGGCGGGCGGATGTGGCGGCGCGGGATGTCTATGTCGGAATCTGCCTCCGCGCCTCGGCCGAGGTGGATTACGGCGCGCGACCGGCCTGGCTTTCCGATGATGCGGCCCGGATGCTCTCGGGGCTGATTGCCGAGGCGTCGGGTCTGGCGGATGGCGGGATCGTCGATCTGGGCGGAGTGAGCGGGCCGCAGATCTTCCGCGACACCTACGCGCAGGCCACGACACTGATCAGCCCGGCGGCGCTCTCGGAGATCAGCGTGCTCTCCGACGGCACGTATCGCGTGGATTGCGACAGCGACCGGACGGTGCATCTGCATGACGACCTGGTCCTGCGCAACGCCGCGCTTTACGCCGCCTGCCCTCTGCGGACCGGCGCGCGGATCGACCTTTCGGCGTCCATCGTCGTGTCGAATCTCGGCGGTCTCCTCGCCGGAAGCCAGAGCACCAGCGTGATCGAGGACACGCTCCATCCCGAGCCCGTGGCCTGCCGCCCAGGCGCGGGCGTGAAGGTCCTCGTCGATATCGACGCCCGCGCGGCCGCGGAACTGCCCGCGCTCGTCGACCGACAGAGTCCCTTCAGCCGTTTCTTCGAGGAGACGGTCGAGGAGACCGGCACCGTCCTCGGATCGCTTGTCGAAGGGCTGAACCCGTTGACCGAGACCGTCGAGGACACGGCCCAGCAGGTCATCGACCTCGCGAGCCTGCCGGTCTGCATCGGCGTGGAGACCCTCTTTACCCGCGACACCGTCGCGCTGCGCTGATCCCGTCAGGGGATCAGCAGCGACGCGTCGCCATAAGAGAAGAACCGATACCGCTCGGCGATGGCATGGTCATAAATCCGCGCCACCCGCTCGCGCCCCATCAGCGCCGAGACCAGCATCATCAGCGTCGATTTCGGCAGGTGGAAATTGGTCATCAGCGCATCGGTCGCGCGGAACTCGAAGCCCGGGTAGATGAAGATGTCGGTGACGCCGCGCCACGGTTGGACCACGCCGGTGTCGCGCGCGGCGGTCTCGATCAGGCGCAGCGCGGTGGTGCCGACCGGGATCACCCTCCCGCCCGCCGCGCGGGTGGCCGCGATCTCGGCGGCGGCGCTGTCGCTGACCTCGCCCCATTCGCCGTGCATCTTGTGGGTGGTCACGTCGTCGACCTTCACGGGCAGGAACGTGCCCGCCCCGACATGCAGAGTGACGCGGGTCAGTCCGACGCCCATTTTCTCAATCCGGTCAAGGAGATCGGCGTCGAAGTGAAGACTCGCGGTCGGTGCGGCCACGGCACCACGCTTCTCGGCCCAGACGGTCTGGTAATCCTCGTGGTCCTGCCGGTCGGCGGCGCGTTTTCCGGCAATGTAGGGCGGCAGCGGCATGGCCCCGACCGCATCGAGCGCGGCGTCGAAATCGGCGCCCTCGCAGGAGAAGCGCAACCGCGCCTGCCCGTCGGACTTGCTCTCAAGAACTGCCGACAGGTCATTGGAAAACATGACCGTCTCGCCTTCGTGAAGCTTCTTCAGCGGCTTGCACAAAGCCGACCATGTGCCATCCGGCTGCGGCTCGAGGAGCGTCACCTCGATCCGCGCCTCGCTCACCCCCTGCGCGCCCGCACGCCGCCGCGTCCCGAAGAGACGCGCCGGGATCACCCGCGTGTCGTTCAGGATCAGTCGGTCGCCGGGCCGGAGCCAGTCGGTCAGGTCGCGCACCACAGCGTCGGTGATCCGGTCGCCCTCGGCCACCAGGAGCCGCGCCGAGGAGCGAGGCCACGCGGGCCGGGTCGCGATCAGCTCGTCAGGCAGGTCGAAATCGAAATCGGAAAGCTGCATCCGCGCCTCAGTTGCCTCCCCGCGGGTTCGGCGGAGGTCGCCGGAAGATCTCGCGGAACATGGCGGGTGTGAACACCGAAAGCGGATTGACCGCAACCTGCGGCTGGCTCGCCGGGCCGGTCAGCGTGAAGTTGAAGCCCAGAAGCCCCTCTCCGCGCCGGGTGAAGAGCGAGCCGATGCCGTTCAGCACGTAGATCGGCGAGAACACGCCCTGCATGTCGAGCCGCTTCTGCGCGAGATCGTAATAGCCGTCGAGTGACAGGCCCATGGACGGCCCGACCGCGCTGCTCTCGGCAAGGACCAGCCGCGACGGCGTCAGCCGGAAGCGGGCATCGACCTCGGAAAAGAAGATGCCCGGCCCCTCGAGCTGGTCGATGAGACCGACGACGCTCACCGCATCGAAGAGCGACGCGATGGCAGGCGCATCCGTGAGGCGCGGCCCCTGCACCACGACCTGCCCGTCATACTGCCCCTGCGCCCCGGCGACCGGCACCATGCGCAGGGTCATCGCGCCGCCTTCGACGGATTTCAGGATGCCCGTCGACAGAAGGACCCGGCCCGCATCGGAGCTTTGCGCCTCGATCGCGGTGCCGCCGTTCTGCGGCACGAGCCGCCCCTCGATCGGCGCTCCGGTCCCGGCCATGCGCGCGGTGAAGCGGCCCGAAAGGCCGCCCGACGCGGTGAAATCGCCGCGCAGGCCTTCGAGCGCGATGCCCTCGGAGATCGTGAAACGGTCGAGCGCGACGCTGACCGGCACGCTGCCGCCGCCCCCGCCTCCGCCGCCTCCGAGCGACGCG
>NZ_JBHTMU010000037.1:0-40201 GCF_042679605.1 Litorisediminicola beolgyonensis | reverse complement strand
CCGGCGGTGCAGGCCACCGCGACGCCCTGGCCCAACGCCCGCCTCACCCGCTTCGCGCCGATGGCCCTCGCCCCGCTCCCCAACGCCGCCGCGCTGGCCTGATCAGGGCCGCCCGCGGGGTGCTTCACGCTCCGCGGGCGGTTCGGAGGGGCATGGGAGGCTGGGTGCCCGATGCATGGCCCCGTGCGTCAGGACGCGCTCCGCGCTTCCGCTTTGTCGTTCGCCTCGGCGGCGGCTTTGAGCGCCTGGGAGATCGCTTCGGGGTCGCCGATGTGGTTGGCGAGGAGAAGGATCAGGCGGGCGCTGAAGGCGGCGATCTGGGCGTCGTCGCCGAGGGCCTCGTAGGTCTCGATCAGACTGGCGTAGACGCCGTCGGGGTCGGGGAGGTTGGGGCGGGTGATCAGGTCGGCCATGGTCTCACTCCTTTGCGCAGGCCGTGCGCAGCGCGGCGCGGACGGCGGTCTCGTCGAATGTGGCCCAGCGGGCGGCGACGTGCTGGTCGGGGCGGATCAGGTAGACGGCGGAGCGCGCCGTGCCGAGATAGCGCTCGGCCACCGCGCCTGAAGGGTCGTCCTCGGCGGAGAGCGCGATACGGCGCGCGGTGACGCCGTCCTCGGCCAGCGTGTCGGGCGCGTCGGCGTCGATGGTCAGGAGGAGGAATTCGTTTCCGAGCGCGTGGAGGAGATGCGAGCCGTCCGCCGAGCGCGTCCCGAGCGGCGCGTCGGGGCAGGGGCTGCCGGGCCGCGTGCGGGCCGGACCGCCGGGCAGGGCGTCGGGGCCGGTGAGCGCTAGACCGTCATAGGTGCAGGGCACCGAGAGCCGCCCGGAATTCACCAGAAGCCGCGCGAAGGGATGATGCTCGGCCAGGTCCAGCACCGCGTTGCGGAACACATGGCTGATCGCCGATTTGGGCGTGATGAAATCGGTGGCGCGGGTCGAGTTCAGGATGTTCTCGTCGGCGCCGAAGGCCCGCTCTTCGTGGTAGCTGTCGATCAGCCGCTCGGGCGCTTCTCCGCGGATCACCATCCCGAGCTTCCAGCCCAGGTTGTCGACATCCTGCATGCCCGAGTTCGCCCCGCGCGCGCCGAAGGGCGACACCTGGTGCGCCGCGTCTCCGGCAAAGATCACGCGGCCATGGCGGAACCGGTCCATGCGCTTGCATTGGAAGGTGTAGATCGAGGACCAGACCAGCTCGTATTCGACATCGCCCAGCATGGCGTCGAGACGGCGGCGGATGTTCTCTTCCTTCAGCTCCTCTTTGCGGTCCACGTCCCAGCCGATCTGGAAATCGACGCGCCAGATGTCGTCGGGCTGGCGGTGCAGGAGCGTCGAGGCGCCCGAGCCGTGGGATGGCTCGAACCAGAACCAGCGCTCGGTCGGGAAGCTCTCATTCAGCATGCGGATATCGGCGATGAGGAAGCTGTCCTTGAAGACGCGCCCCTCGAACTCGAGACCCATCATGCCGCGCAGCGGGCTCGAGGCGCCGTCGCAGCCGATCAGCCAGTCGGCCTCGATGGTATAGGGCCCCTCGGGCGTGGTGACCGTGAGCGCGACATGGTCGTCCCGGATATCGACGCTCTCGACCCGGTTGCGGCCCCGCAGGTCGATAGGCGCGCCCGCCGCCTGGGCCTCGCGCACGCGCTCGACGAGGAACTTCTCGAAATAAGGCTGCTGGAGATTGATGAAGGCCGGATACTGGTGGCCCTCTTCGGGCAGGAGGTTGAACTCGTAGACCTTGCGGTCCTCGTGGAAGACCTTGCCAAGGTTCCAGACGATGCCCTTCTCGAGCATCGGCTTGGCACAGCCGTAGCGGTCGGCGATCTCGAGGCTGCGCTTGGCGAAACAGATGGCGCGCGAGCCCTGGCCGATACCTTCGTGATCGTCGAGCACCACCACGGGGATGCCCTGGAGGCCAAGATCGAGCGCCGTGGCGATGCCGATCGGCCCGCCGCCCATCACCACGACGGGATGGCGCACCGGGGTCTCGGCGTCCTGATCGGCGGAACGCGCGTAGGGGTAGAGCTTGAAGGCGAGTTGGTAGCGGTCCTGGATCATGATGTCTCCTCGCCGAAATAGGCCTGGGCCGAGGGCACGCGCCCGTAGCGCAGGTGGAAATCGTCTAGCTGGGGCGGCGCGATGCCCGCGTCGGCGATCATCGAATGCGCCTGGCCCCGGTGGTGGATCTGGTGCTGAAAGAGATGCAGGAGGACCGAGGCGACCTCTTCGCTGACC
Organism: Litorisediminicola beolgyonensis; assembly: GCF_042679605.1. Lineage (NCBI taxonomy): Bacteria > Pseudomonadati > Pseudomonadota > Alphaproteobacteria > Rhodobacterales > Paracoccaceae > Litorisediminicola > Litorisediminicola beolgyonensis. The sequence goes on along the minus strand of NZ_JBHTMU010000037.1, from coordinate 37,969 downwards.
GGGCCATCCGCCCGGTCGGTCACGCGCTCGGCGCGGAGCGTCTCATCGGTCAGCCCCCGGCAGAAGGCCGCCAGCCGCATGTCCGTCTCGGAGTGCGCGGCGGCGAGCTTCGGGATCGAGGCGATCTCGGGCCGGTCAAAGACCCCGCGCCCGGCGCCGCCCTCTTCCAGCGAGTCGAGATAGTAGAGATCGACCAGCCAGATGTGGTTCAGCGTCGATTTGAGCGAGGGGAAGAACCCCGGTCTCGGCGCCGCGAACTCCGCCTCGCCCATGCCCGAGAGCGCGCCGTAGAGCGTGGCATTGGCCCAGGCGTTGTTGAGCGCCATAGCGAGCCAGGGGTTTGCCACCGCGCGGGATTGGGTCGCTCCGGTCATGGTCTCTCTTCCCTCCGCTGCGGCTCAGCCCTGCAGCTCGTCCCACATCTCCTTGTCGCGCGCGGCGGTCCAGATGCGGGGGGTGTCGATGCCGCGGGCCTCGTCATAGGCGCGGGCGACGTTGAAGGGCAGGCAGTGCTCGTAGATGGCGTAATCCTTGAACTTCGGATCGCATTCGGCGCGGACTGCGTCCCAGGCCTCTTTCAGCGTGCCGCCCCGGGCGACGATGCGGGCCACGGGCTTGTAGGTCGAGCGCACGAAATCGGCGGTCGAGGCGATGGCCTTGGCGACCATCTCCTCGCCGATCAGCGCATCGCCGCGGCCCGGCGCGATGGCCTTGGGCTCGAAGGCGGCGATAGTGGCGAGCGTTTCTTCCCAGTCGTTGAAATGGCCGTCGCCGCAATAGCAGGCCGAGTGGTACTCGACGATATCGCCGGTGAACATGACCTCCTGGTCGGGCACCCAGATGACCGCGTCGCCGGCGGTATGGGCGCGGCCGGGCTTCAGGATATCGACCCGGCGCTTGCCGAGATAGACGGTCATGCTCTCGCTGAACGTCGTGGTGGGCCGCGTCAGGCCGGGGATTTCCTCGTGGCCCTGGAAGAGGCGCGGGAAGCGGTCGAACTCGCTGTCCCAATCCTCCTGTCCGCGCTCCTCGACCATCGCGGCGGCGACGTCGGACATGATGATCTCGCGGGCGCCGTAGGCCGAGGCGCCGAGCACGCGCACCGCGTGGTAATGGGTCAGCACCAGATGAGTGATCGGCTTGTCGGTGACAGACCGGACGCACTCGATGACCTTGCGCGCCAGGCGCGGGGTGGCCTGGGCCTCGACGATCATCACGCTCTCGTCGCCGATGATCACGCCGGTATTGGGGTCGCCCTCGGCGGTGAAGGCATAGAGGCCCTCGCCGACCTCGGTGAAGCTGATGGTCTTTTCGCCCATGTCGCTCGCGGATGCGAATGCCTTGGCCATGTGGTCTGTCCTTTCTGTTGCGTCCCGGCCGTGCGCGCCTGGGTAAGGTCAGCGCCGCCGGGGGGAAGGGTGTGTGTCGAGTCCCGAGAGCGGGGCGCTCAGGTCGGGGTGTCCGGCCTGCGCGCGGGCAGAAGCTGGCCGGAACAGGCGCCGAAGCCGATCCGGTAGCCGTCGCCTTGGGCTGCGCCGCGCAGGGTGAGGGTGTCGCCATCTTCGATGAAGGTCCGGGTGCCGCCACCCTGAAGCGAAATCGGCTCTTTTCCGCCCCAGCTCAGCTCAAGAAGCGAGCCGCGGCTGTCCCTGTCGGGGCCCGAGATCGTGCCCGATCCCAGAAGATCGCCGACCCGCATCGGGCAGCCGCTCGAGCTGTGATGGGCAAGTTGCTGCGCGGCGGAGTAGTAGAGCGTGTTGCTGTTGGTCCGCGCGATCACCGTCTCGTCGCCGCCCTCGGGCGTGAGCCCGACCTCCAGCGCGATATCGTAGAGCATCGGCCCCGGTTCGCGGAGATAGGGCAGGAGCGGCAGCTCGCGCTCGGGCGCGTCGGTGCGGAACGGCGCCAGCGCCGCGGCGGTGACGATCCAGGGGCTGATCGTCGTCGCGGTGGCCTTGGCTTGGAACGGCCCCAGCGGCTGGTATTCCCAGGCCTGGATATCGCGCGCCGACCAGTCGTTCAGAAGCACGTAGCCGAAGATATGCGCATCGGCCTCGGCCACGCTGATCGGGCCCGAGGAGGGCGTGCCGACGATGGCGCCCATCTCGAGCTCGATATCGAAGCGCTCGGACGGGCCGAAGCGCGGCGCGGTCTCCTCGGGGCCTTTGAGCTGGCCGTGCGGCCGCACCACCGGCGTGCCCGAGACCACCACCGACGAGGCGCGGCCGTTATAGCCGATGGGGATGTGCAGCCAGTTCGGCGGCAGCGCGTTCTCGACGCCGCGGAACATGGTGCCGACATTGGTGGCGTGATCGCGGCTCGAATAGAAATCGGTGTATTCCGAGACCCGGAAGGGCATGAGCAGCCGGACCGCGCCCGCCTCCACCAGATGCGGCGCGACCGCGTCGCGATGCGCGGGCTCCGACAGAAGCTCGGTCAGCCGCGCGCGCAGCGCCGCCCAGAGCTCGGGCCCCGCCGCCATCACCGCGTTCCAGGAGGGCTCGGCGAAGAGCGCCGGATCCTGCCCGTGATCGACCCGCGCGACATCGAGGATGCTCTCGCCGATGGCGACGCCCATCCGCGCGCCCCGGCCGTCATCGAAGACGCCGTAGGGCAGGTTGTTCAGCGGAAAGTCGGTCAGGGCGCTGTTTGCGCTCGCGACCCAGCTCGTGACGATGGGCATTCTTCCTCCCCCTGACGCCTCTGGTCCGGCGCGTTCCGTCAGGACCGCGGCGCGGACCCGATCACTTCCGGCCCGGCGTGCCGTCGAACTTCTTCTCGAGGCTCTCCCAGCAATCGATGTAATCGTCCTGCAGAGGCGCCTCGCGCCCCGCAAACTCGGTCAGTTGCTGCGGGAAGCGGGTCTCGAACATGAAGGACATGGTGTTCTCGAGCTTGTCCGGCCCGAGATTGGCGTTCGACGCCTTCTCGAAGGCCTCGCGGTCCGGCCCGTGCGGCAGCATCATGTTGTGAAGCGACATGCCGCCGGGGACGAAGCCCTGCGGCTTGGCGTCGTACTGGCCGTGGATGTTGCCCATCAGCTCGGACATGACGTTCTTGTGGTACCAGGGCGGGCGGAAGGTGTTCTCGGCCACCATCCAGCGGTCGCGGAAAAGCACGAAGTCGATATTGGCGGTGCCGGGGCTCGCCGAGGGCGCGGTCAGCACCGTGAAGATCGACGGGTCGGGATGGTCGAAGAGGATCGCGCCAACCGGGCAATAAGTGCGCAGGTCGTATTTGTAGGGCGCGTAATTGCCGTGCCAGGCGACCACGTCGAGCGGGCTCTGGCCGATCTTGGTGACATGGAACTGGCCGCACCATTTCACCGTCACGGTCGAGGCCACCTCGCGGTCCTCGAAGGCCGCCACCGGCGCCTTGAAGTCGCGCGGGTTGGCCATGCAGTTCGCACCGATGGGTCCGCGCGCCGGGAGCTCGAATTTCTGGCCGTAATTTTCGCAGACGAAACCGCGGCAGGGCCCCTCCAGCACCTCGACCCGGTAGACGAGGCCGCGCGGAATGATGGCGATCTCCTGCGGCGCGATGTCGATCACGCCGAGCTCGGTCGCGAAGCGCAGGCGGCCCTCCTGCGGGACCACCAGAAGCTCGCTGTCGGCGGAGTAGAAATAGGCGTCGGTCATGCTCTCGGTGACGAGATAGACATGGCTCGCCATGCCGATCTGGGTGTGCACGTCGCCCGCCGTGGTCATGGTGCGCATGCCGGTGAGCCAGGTCAGCGGCTCCTCGGTCATTGGCACCGGATCCCAGCGATACTGGCCGAGCGAGGTGACGTCCGCGACCACATGCGGCGCGGATTTCCAGTAGGGCAGGTCGATCCGCTCGTAGCGCGCCGAATGCTTGACGCTCGGGCGGATGCGGTAGCACCAGGTCCGCTCGGGCGGGGTGGCGGTAAAGGCGGTGCCCGAAAGCTGCTCGCCATAGAGCCCGTATTCGCAGCGCTGCGGCGAGTTCATCCCCTGCGGCAGCGCGCCGGGCAGGGCCTCGGTCTCGAAATCGTTGCCCCAGCCGGGCATGTAGCCCTCATGCGTGCCCACCGACCCCGGCGCGCGCACCATTCCTTCGGGCAGTTTGAAAACGCTCATGTCACGGCTCCTTGTGCGGTTGGCGGGCTGACGGGAACGGGCGGGCGTCCCGGATTCGGTGTCCGTCATACTTCGTTGCGAATGCAATGAAGTCAAGAAAGTCGTTGCAGATGAGATGATCTCTGCCGATATTGACCCGCGTAGCAGAGCCTGGACGATCGGGGACCGGTTTGAGCGACGTCGACATATTCGATCTCTCGAAATTCCTGCCCTACCGGATGGCCGTCGCCGCCGACCGCCTGAGCGCGCGGCTCGCGCTGCGCTACCGCACCGAGTTCGGCATCTCCGTCGCCGATTGGCGCGTGCTCGTGCACGTGGTCGATGCGGGATCGGTATCGATCCGCGACATCCACCAGAGGGTGCATCTGGAGAAATCCAAGGCCAGCCGCGCCGCCAGCCGGCTCGAGGCCGCGGGCTACCTGACAAAGGAAGTCAATGCCGAGGACCGCCGCCTTGTCGCGCTGACGCTCACGCCCAAGGGCCACGCGCTGATGGCGCGGCTCCTGCCCATCGCGATGAGCTACCAGGCGCGGCTCGAGGCGCTTCTCGCGCCGCATCTCGACGCGCTCGACACGGCTTTGGAGATCATGATCGCGGAAGAGCTCTGATCCGCCGCCAAGCGGCCCAAGCTCAGAGCTTCTTCATAGCCTCGTGCAGTTCCGACATGAGCGTGTTCATCTCGCGCACGCGGGCCGGGTCGATGCCGGCGAAGGTCTGGTCGTAGATCGCGCGCGCCTCGACCAGCGCCAGCTTGCGCAGCCGGTCGCCCTTTTCGGTCAGGCAGACCTCGGTCACGCGCCCGTCGGTGGGCCGCACGCGGGTGGTCACCAGCCCGTCCTTGATCATCCGCTGGATGACCTTGGTCGTGGTGTTGAGCTTCTGCGCGGAAAACTCCGCGATCTCGGACACCGACAGGTACTGGTCCTCGTAGAGGCTCATCAGCGCGCGCCAGCGCGGAATATCGACCCCGATATGGCGGATCCGGCGCTCCAGCGCCTCGGCATAGGCCGAGTTGAGCTGGCTGATCCAGTAGAAGGGCCAATCGGCCTTGAGGTGTTTGGGATCGTCGATGGTCAATGTCATTCAACACGTCTGCTCTGTTTCTGCCCAAGGTAACGGCAAGGCAGGGGGGATGGAACGTGAATTTGGATGTTTACGGGCGGCCATCTCGCCGCACCGAGGGCGCCTCGCCGGTCCAGTCGCGCCAGGCGCGCCAGAAGGCCGTCGGGTCGGTATAGCCGAGCGCCTGCGCCACCTGCCCGACGCGCGCGCCCGGCTGATCGAGAAGCCGCGTGGCGCGGTCGCGGCGCACCTCTTCAAGGAGCTTGCGCAGGCTCGTCCCGTCCGCGGCCAGGCGGCGCTGCAGCGTGCGCGGCCCGAGATGCAGCGCCGCCGCGATCCGGTCGAGCGTGATTGCCGACAATCCGAGATTGGCGTCGATGATCGCGCGGGCGGCGGATCGGGTGTCCTGGATCGGAGAGGCCTCGCCGATCACGTCCCGCACGTGGCGCTCGAGCGTGGCCAGAAGCCCCTCGTCTTCCTGGCGCACCACGCGGGCCGCATCCGCCGGTGACAGGATCAGCCGGTTGATCGGCTGCGCAAACAGAACCGGCGCGCGGAAGAGCCGCTCGAGCGGCTGCGGATCGGCGGGGGCGGGGTGCTCCAGATGCACCTCCTGCGGCGCGAAGCGGGCCGAGAAATTGTCCCGGATCACCGTCGTCACCGAGGCGAGCGAGAACTCCGCATCCTGTCGGCGCGGCCAGATCGCGTTCTCGGAGATCCGGTAGGAGAAGACGCAGCGATCCGGATCCTCGATCCACTGGCTCTGGGTGCCGCCCTGCAGCGCATCGGCATAGCGCGCGATCCGGTTCATGCCGCGGCCGATGCTGGCCGAGAGCGACAGGATGATCCCGACCGGCCCCATGTCGGCGGCGGTCAGCCCCGATCCGATCCGCGCGCCGAGGAACGGATCGCCCGCCATCCCTGCCGCCGCTTCGAGAAAGGCCACGAAGAGGGGCAGGGGGATCGCGCCATAGGGGTCGTTCAGCTGCGCCGGGCTGATCCCGATCTGGTTCAGAAGCGGCTGCGCCGAGCGCCCCTGCATCTCGAATCGGTCGATCAACGCGGTCAGGAAGGACGCCCGAACCGAGGAAAAGGCGGCCCCGCGCGGCGCAGGGGAGGCCTCGGATTTTTGCGGTAACTTTACCATTTTGTCGCAATATATCGGATTTATGACGTATCGCGCAATGGATATCGGACCACCTTGGGCCGCAACCTGATCCCAAGGTTCAGAACGGGGGCGAGGCATCCCCCTCGTGCCGAGACAGGGAGACCCGAATGCCGGACCGCGACAACTACCTTCGCGCTCACAACACGCGCCACCAGTTCCACCCGATGATCCATCCGATGATCAGCGCCGACGCGCCGCCGCAGATCATCACCGGCTCGGAGGGCTGCTACGTCACCGATATCGACGGCAACCGCCTGGTCGACGGTCTGGGCGGTCTCTGGAACGTCAATGTCGGGCACAACCGCGCCGAGGTGAAGCAGGCCATCGTCGAGCAGATGGACCGCATCAGCTACTACTCCTCCTTCGCGGGCACGGCCACGCCACCTTCGATCGAGCTCTCGGCCAAGATCTGCGAGATGGCCGCCGAAGAGGAGATCACCAAGGTGATGTTCTCGGCAAATGGCTCGGACGCGGTCGAGACCGCGCTCAAGCTCGCGCGGCAATACTGGCAGCTCGAGGGCAAGCCCACGCGGACGAAGTTCCTGTCGCTGAAGCAGGGCTATCACGGGGTGCATTTCGGCGGTCTCTCGGTCAACGGCGCGCCTTATTACCGGAATGCCTACGAGCCGCTTCTGGGCGGGTGCTTCCAGGTCGACAGCCCCTGGACCTATCGCAACCCCTATTCCGAAGACCCCGAGGAGCTGGCCGACGCGGTCATCACCCAGATCGACCGCCTGATCCAGGCGCAGGGCCCGGAGACCGTCGCCGCGTTCATCGCCGAGCCGGTGCAGGGGGCAGGGGGCGTCATCGTGCCGCCCGAAAGCTTCTGGCCGAAGCTGCGCGAGGTCCTCGACAGGTACGAGGTGCTCCTGATCGCCGACGAGGTCGTCACCGGCTTCGGCCGCTCCGGCGCGCTCTTCGGTGCGCGCGGCTGGGGCGTGAAGCCCGACATGATGTGCTTCGCCAAGGGGATCTCGTCCGGCTACGTGCCCCTGGGTGCCACCGCGCTCAACAAGCGCGTCGCCGATGCCTGGTACCGGGGCTTCAGCCCCGAGGGCATCATCATGCATGGCTACACCTCGACCGGGCACCCGGTCGGCTGCGCCGCGGCGCTGGCCTGCCTCGACATCGTCGAGCGCGAGGATCTGCCCGGCAACGCCGCGAAGATGGGCAAGCGGCTTCTGGACGGGCTGACGCCCCTCGCGGAGAGCTGCTCGATCATCGGAGAGGTCCGGGGCAAGGGCCTGATGGTCGGTCTCGACTTCGTCTCCGACAAGAAGAGCCGCACCCCGATGGACCCGGGCAAGGGCATCGTCGAGCGCATCGCGTCCTTTGCGCGCGAGGAGGGCGCGATCGTGCGGCCCGCCGGATCGGTGATCATCCTGTCGCCGCCGCTCGTCATCGAGGAGCCGGAGATCGACATCATCGTCGAGGCGCTCACGCGGGCCTGCGCACGCTACGACGCGGAGCAGTGACGTGATCGGAACGCTGCCGCGCACCACGTTCCGCTTCGCGCCCCTGACCACGCGCGTGCTCTTCGGGGCGGGCACGCGCAGCGCGCTGCCCGAGGAGGTGCGCGCGGCGGGCATCACGCGGGCGCTTGTCCTGACGACGCCGCACCAGGCCGAGATGGGCGCGTCGGTGGCCCAGGGTCTCGGCGATCTCGCGGCGGGCCAGTTCACCGGTGCGGCCATGCACACGCCGGTCGACGTGACCGAAACGGCGATCTCGGCGCTCCGGGCCGCGCGGGCGGACGGGATCGTGTCGGTGGGCGGCGGCTCGACCATCGGGCTCGGCAAGGCGCTCGCCGCACGCACCGACCTGCCGCAGGTGGTTCTGCCGACGACCTATGCGGGCTCCGAGATGACGCCGATCCTCGGCGAGACCGAGAACGGGCTCAAGACCACGCGGTCGGGCCCCGAGATCCAGCCCGAAACCGTCATCTACGATGTCGAGCTGACCCGCTCGCTGCCCGTCGGCATGAGCGTGACCTCGGGGATCAATGCCATCGCCCACGCGGTCGAAGCGCTCTATGCGACGAACGGCAACCCGGTCATGGATGCGCTCGCACTCGAGGGCATCGGCGCGCTGGTCTCCGCGCTTCCGAAATTCGCCCGGACCCCGGACCGGATGGCCGCCCGCGAAGAGGCGCTCTATGGCGCCTGGCTCTGCGGCACCTGCCTCGGCACCGTCGGCATGGCGCTTCATCACAAGCTCTGCCACACGCTCGGCGGCAGTTTCGGACTGCCCCATGCCGAGACCCACACGGTCGTCCTGCCCCATGCGCTGGCCTATAACGCGCCGGCCGTGCCCGAGGTGATCGCGGCGCTCAGACCGATCCTCGGCGCCGACCCCGCGGCGGGTCTCCATGCGCTGGCCCGCGATCTCGGCGCCCCCACCAGCCTGCGCGCGCTCGGCCTGCCCGAAGAGGCCATCGCGCGGGCCACCGACCTGGCGCTTCAGGCGCGTTACCCCAACCCCAGAGCGCTGAAGGAGGACGCGATCCGCGCCACCCTGACGCGCGCCTGGGCCGGCGAGTCCCCGATCAGCGAGGCATGGACATGACGACATATTTCTCCGAGGCGGCGTCGGTCGAGACCGTGAACGCGCGCATGTCCGACACGACGGACCCGCGCCTGGCCGAGGTCATGTCCTCGCTCGTGCGGCATCTCCATGCCTTCGTGAAGGACGTGACCCTGACCGAGGCCGAGTGGGAGACCGCGATCGCCTTCCTGACCCGCACCGGCCAGATGTGCTCGGACACGCGGCAGGAGTTCATTCTCCTCTCCGACGTGCTGGGCGTGTCGATGCTGGTGGACGCGGTGAACAACCGCAAGCCTTCGGGCTCCACCCCCTCGACGGTCTTCGGTCCCTTCCATGTCGACGGCGTGCCGGAGCGCAGGATGGGCGACACGATCTCGCTCGACGGCGTCGGCGAGCCCTGCCTCTTCGTGGGCCGCGTGGTCGATCTCGACGGGCGTCCCATCGGCGACGCGCTCGTCGATGTCTGGTCCGACAATGCCGACGGGTTCTACGACGTGCAGCAGCCCGACCTGCAGCCGCAGCACAACAATCGCGGCGTGTTCCGGACCGGGCCGGACGGGCGCTACTGGTTCACCGGGATCAAGCCGGTCAGCTACCCGATCCCCGATGACGGCCCGGTCGGAGAGATGCTGGGCCATCTCGGCCGCCATCCCTACCGCCCCGCGCATATGCATTTCCTCGTCACCGCGCCGGGGCACGAGCGGCTCATCACCCACACCTTCGTCTCCGGAGACGGATACCTCGACAGCGACGCGGTCTTCGGCGTGAAGGCCCCGCTCATCGTCGAGTTCGAAGAGCGCCCGGCGGACAGCGACGGTCCGAAATGGCGCGCCGCCTATGACTTCGTCCTGCCGCCCAAGGCCTGAGGATACCGTCGCCACCGACCGCCCGCGAACCGGGCACGGGCTTTGGCACAGCCCTCGATAGATCAAAAATGACGTGAAAAATCACGCATCAATGTTAAGCTCAACCCAAAAACAGGGAGCCCAACCATGAAGACCCTTCTGACGACAAGCGCGCTTGCTCTGCTGGCGCTCATGCCCGCAACCGCTCAGGCCGAGTATCCCGAAAAGCCCGTCGAGTTCGTCGTGCCCTGGCCTCCGGGCGATCTCGAGGACGTGCTCACGCGGATGATCGCGGACCAGTTCCAGACCACCTACAGCGTGCCCGCGGCGGTCGTGAACAAGCCCGGCGGCGGCGGCGGCCCGTTCCCCGGCGCGGTCGAGGTGGCGATGGCGCCCGCCGACGGCTACACCATCGGCTCCTTCGTGATCGACGTGCCGCTGGTCGGGCCCTTCATCGGCATCCCGCCGCTCGAGGGCAACCCGTTCGACCCGGTCGGCATCTTCGTCACCTATCCCTTCGTGGTCGCCGCGCGCGGCGATGCGCCCTATGCCACGATGGAGGAGCTTGCCGCCCATGCCCGCGAGAACCCGGTCACGCTGGGCCATTTCGGCGATGTGACGAGCCCCGCGCGGCACACGCTGGCGATGGCCAAGGCGATGGAGTTCGACTTTGCCTCGGACGCGGCCTTCGACGCGCTCGACTGCAACACGCTGGCCTCGGGCGACGCGGATGTCATCAACACGACGCTGCAGCTCATTCGTCCCTGCCTCGACGAGCTGACGATCCTCATGGCCGACACCAACCAGCGCATCCCGGTCCTGCCCGACGTGCCGACCGCGGGCGAGATCGTGCCCGAGCTCGATTTCTCCACCTGGAACGGCCTCTTCGTGCACGAGGACACCCCGCAGGAGGTGCGCGACGCCATCGCCAAGGTCGCCTCCGAGGTCATGGCCTCGGACGCGGCGCAGCAGGTGGCCAAGGAGACCGGCGCCGAGATCTACTGGCTCGATGCCGACCAGTCCGAGGCCCAGATGGCCAAGGACACCGACACGCTGGGCCGCATCGCCGCCTTCCTCGGCGAGTGACCCATCGGCGGGCCGCGGAGACGCGGCCCTTCTTCCCTGATCGGATGAGCGCATGAACCGCGTATTCACCTTCCTCGCGATGTTTCGCCGTGAGCGGCAGCCGGGCGACCTGGTCTTTGCCGTGGGCTTCTTCCTGGTGGCCCTGGTCGCGGCGCTGGTGCTGCCCGCGCAGGCCAAGTTCCTGCCCGGCAAGACGCTGGTCGCCCAGCCCGGGTTCTGGCCCGCGGTGGGCGTCGGGATGATGGTCGTGTTCGGCGCGGTGCATCTTCTTGCCACCGTCAACGCTCCGCGCCTGCCGGGGCGGCTGAAAGAGGTGCTGGTCTGGGCGCGCTCGCTCGAGTTTGTGGCGTGGTTCACGGCCTATGTCCTGTCCGTGCCGATCCTGGGCTACCTGCCCGCGACGCTGGCGCTGGCGCTCGGGCTGGCGCTTCGGCTGGGCTACCGCAGCGCGCGGGCGCTCGGCTCCGCCGCGCTCTTCGCGCTCGCGGTCGTGCTCATCTTCCGCACCGGCCTTGGCGTGCGCATTCCGGCGGGGGCGCTCTACGACCACCTCCCCGACGGGCTGCGCGCCTTCGCGCTCGTCAATCTCTGAGGCGCGATCATGGTTGAGACACTTCTCCTTGCCGTCGACCACCTGCTGCAATGGCCGGTCATCGCGGCGCTGATGATCGGCTCGATCGGCGGCGTGATCATCGGCGCGATCCCGGGCGTCGGCCCGGCGGTCGCCATCGCGATCCTTTTGCCCGCGACCTTCTCGATGGAGCCGCTGGTCGGGCTGACGCTGCTTCTGGGGATCTACGGCTCCAGCATGTACGGAGGCTCGCTCCCGGCGATCCTGATCAACACGCCCGGCACCGCGGTCAACGCGCTGACCACCTATGACGGCTACCCGATGACCCAGAAGGGGCAGGCGCTCCGCGCGCTCGGGCTGGCCTACGGGGCGAGCTTCGTGTCGGCCATCGTGTCGATCCTCGTCCTGATCCTGATGTCGCCGATCCTGGCGAAGATCGCGCCGATGTTCGGCTCGCGCGAGATCTTCCTCGCGGCGCTTCTGGGCATCGTGCTGGTGATCGTCGCGCATAAGGGCCAGATGGCCGCCGCCGGCATGATGGCGGGTCTCGGCATCCTCCTGCAATCGGTCGGGATGGAGCCGGTGAACTTCACCATGCGCTACACCTTCGGCATGGGCTGGCTGACCTCGGGGCTCGACCTGATCGTCGTGGTGCTCGGCCTCTTCGCGATCAGCCAGGCCTTTGTCCTGATGGTCGAGCCGGAAAGCGCGCCCAACGCCGCGCCGGTCCGGGGCTCGATGTTCAAGGCCATCCGCGAGGTCCTGGGCTTCAAGCGCGTCGCGCTGACCGGGTCGGGCTACGGCGTGATGATGGGCATGATCCCGGGCGTCGGCGAGTTCACCGCGCAGTTCCTGAGCTACACCTCCGCCCGGCGTCTGTCGAAGACGCCCGAGGACTTCGGCAAGGGCAGCCCCGAAGGGCTTGTCGCCTCGGAGAGCGCCAACAACGCCGTGCCCGCCGCCGCCATGATCCCTCTCCTGGCGCTCGGCATCCCGGGCGAGGCGCTGACCGCGATGATGCTGTCGGTCTTCTACGTCCACAACGTCGTGCCGGGGCCCGGGCTGTTCCAGAACCAGCTCGATTTCGTCTACGCGCTCTATCTCGCGCTGATCGTTCTGAACGTCATCGTGATCCTGTGGATGATCGTGTCGTCGAACCTGCTCATCCACCTGATCCGGGTGCCGACGCGGTTTCTCGGCATGGGCATCCTGGTACTGAGCTTCGTCGGCATCTACTCGCTGCGCAATTCGCCGGTGGATTGCCTGATCGCGGCGGGGTTCGGCGTCTTCGGCGTCATCCTGAAGCGGCTCAACCTGCCGGTGGTGCCGATCATCCTCGGGATGGTCCTGGGCAACATCATGGAGGTGAAGCTCCGCGCCGCCGCCGCCCGGATCGACACGCCCTTCGACATGGTGAACCGCCCGATCTCGGCGCTCATCGCCATCGCCATCCTGTTCATCGTGATCCAGGCGCTCCGCGGCACCATCCGCGACTGGAACGAGGACATCACCCCAACCGCAGATCGGCAACAAAGCTGAAGCACGGAGGAGAGAACCCATGCGTATTGGCGCACCCGACCAGGCCCCGAGCGGCATCGCCGCGGAGGTCAGCTACTTCCTGAAGGCTCCGAAGATGATCATCGGCGGCGCCGCCCATGATGGCGAAACCGGCCGTTTCGAGGTCTTCAACCCCGCCGATGGCAGCCTCCTGGCCCAAGTGCCCGAGGCGAGCGAGGCCGATGTGGACCGCGCCGTCGCCGCCGCCCGCGCCGCGATGGAGGGCCCCTGGGGCGAGATGTCCGGCGCCGCGCGCACCGGCCTGATGCTGAAACTCGCCGACCTGATCGAGGCGCAGGGCGAGGAGCTCGCGCAGCTCGAGACGCTGGAGAACGGCAAGTCGATCATGATGAGCCGCCTGATCGAGGTGCTCTCGTCGGCCGAATACATCCGCTACATGGCGGGCTGGGCGACCAAGATCCGCGGCGAGACGCTCGACGTCTCCATCGCGATCCCGCCGGGCACGAAATACACCGCCTTCACCCGCAAGGAGCCGGTGGGCGTGGTCGCCGCGATCACGCCCTGGAACTTCCCGCTGAACATGGCGGTCTGGAAGATCGCCCCCGCGCTCGCGGCGGGCTGCACGGTGGTTCTGAAACCGGCCGAGGAGACCCCGCTCACATCGCTCCGATTGGCCGAGCTGGTCCGCGAGGCGGGCTTCCCCGACGGCGTCGTGAACGTGGTGACCGGCGGCGGCGCGGTGGGCGCGGCGCTCGTCCGGCATCCCGGCGTGTCGAAGATCACCTTCACCGGCTCGACAGAGACCGGCAAGGCCATCGGCGTGCAGGCGATGAAGGACGTGAAGCCGGTCACGCTGGAGCTTGGCGGCAAGGCCCCGATGGTGCTTTTCGACGACATGGATCTCGGGCTTCTCGGGCCCGCGACGGGCATCGGCATCTTTCTCAACACCGGCCAGACCTGCTGCGCGGGCGCGCGGCTCTTCATCCAGCGCGGCATCTATGACGAGGCGGTCGCGACGCTGAAGGGCATCGTCTCGTCGCTGCCGATGGGCCCGGGCATGGATCCGGCGAACCAGATCAACCCGCTGGTCAGCGCCAAGCACCAGGACCACGTGAGCCGCGCGATCGCGCAGGGCATCTCGGACGGGGCGACGCCGCTCCTCGACGGGGCCGCGCCCGAGACCGGATATTACGTCGCGCCGCAGCTCTTCGAAGGGGCGGGGCCGGGCTCGGCGCTGATGCAGGACGAGGTCTTCGGGCCGGTCGCCACGATCACGCCCTTCGACAGCGAGGACGAGGTCATCGCCATGGCCAACGACGTGCGCTACGGGCTCGGCGCGTCGCTCTGGTCGCGCGACATCAACCGCGTGATGCGGCTGGTGCCCAAGGTCCAGGCGGGCACGGTCTGGATCAACAGCCACAACATCCCCGATCAGAACATGCCCTTCGGCGGGTTCAAGCAATCGGGGCTCGGCCGCGAGCACGGCTCGGGCGCGCTCGACAACTACCTCGAGACCAAATCGGTCTGCGTGGCTTATTCCTGACGCCTCCCCTGCGTTGGACCTCCTGGCCCGGCCAAGCCTGCGCTTGGTCGGGTCTTTTTCTGCCGGCACGAAAAAGCGCCGCTCGGCGATCCGGGCGGCGCTTTGAAATTCGGTCGGCCTCGGGTGGCGCTCAGGGCGCCATCAGCACCGATTTCGACGGGTAATCAGAGGCCCAGGTCGCGGGCAGGGGGGCGACGAAGACGTTCTCGGTCCGGTTGCGGGTGAACCGCCACTGGCCGTCGTCGCATTTGCGGTAGCTGTTCCAGAGCCGCGAGGAGCGCAGCAGCGCCTTGCCGTCGGAAAAGAGCCAAGGCTGCATGTGGACCCAGTTGCCCTCGGCGGTCATCGCGTCGTCCGAGACGCGGATCTGCTCGGATGTCAGGTAGTGGCAGTTCAGGATCAGCTGCGGATCGGTCTTGCCGCCCCAGAACCCCTGGAAGTGCTTTTTCACCGCATCCCAGCCCTCGGCCCGGCCGAACTGGTTGTCGTAATACTCGCCGACGCCTTCCCAGACGGCCTCGGGCGCGAAGAGCTCCATGATCCGGTCGATCCGGTCGGCATCGTCCTCGGAGCCGAACTCGGGATTGGGGGTGTCGCAGAGGAACATGTACCGCGCCTGCACGCGGCGCACCTCCGATTCGGCCTCGAGACGCGCGATGCGCCGTTCAAGTGTCGCAATGGTGTCCTGGGACATGGGATCCTCCGTTATGGTAATATTCATGTAATATAACGGACTACGGCTTGTCCCGAAAGAACAATTCAAAATTCACGTGAAAATTCTTGACGCAGGGGTCTACTACAGTAATTTTACTGTAAATCGCACGACCAACAGTGCGGACGACCAACAGGGAAAATTGCGTGATGCCCGCTCCAAGGGATGACCATTCTGCACTCGTGCGCCCGTTCGATCTCGGGTCCCGCTCCGGTGTGTCGGTGGTGGTCAAGGACTGCATCGACATCGCGGGCGAGGTGACGGCCTCGGGCTCCGCGGCGCTGCGCGACCGGGCCCCGGCAGAGCGTCACGCGCAGGTCGTGCAGGATCTCCTGGAGAGCGGCGCGCATCTGACCGGCAAGGCCAAGATGCACGAGCTGGCCTACGGCATGACCGGCATCAATGCCGCCTTCGGAACCCCGATCAACCCGCGCTGGCCCGACCGGATTCCCGGCGGCTCGTCGTCGGGCTCGGCGGTGGCCGTGGCCGCGGGTCTCTGCGACGTCGCGATCGGCACCGATACCGGCGGCTCGGTGCGCCAGCCCGCGATCTGCTGCGGCATCTACGGCATGAAGCCGACATTCGGGCGGATCAGCCGCGCGGGCTGCCATCCCGCCGAAAGCTCGCTCGACTGCGTCGGCGTGTTCGCCCGCTCTGCCGCCATGCTCACCCGCGCGATGGCGGCCGCCGATCCGAGTTTCTCGCCGGAGCCCCTGACCTCGGCGCCCCGCATCGTCCGCATCAAGGCCGACAATCTCGAGCCCAAGGTGGGCGAGTCGCTGATCTACGGCCTGATGGAGGGCCTGCCCGACGCAGGCTACGTCACGCTTCCCGGCATGGCCGAGGCCTTCGACGCCGCCATGACGCTGATCGGCGCGGAGACACATGCCGCCTGCCACGCGCTTCTCGACGATCCCCGTCTCGGTGCCGATATCCGCGCGCGCCTCGCCGCCGCCGGGACGATCACCGAGGACGCGGTCGCGAAGGCCGAGGAGGTCCGCGCCCGGTTCACCGCCGAGGTCGATGACGCGCTCTCGCGTGCCGACATCCTCATCACCCCGGCGCTGCCGACCATCCCGCCGACGCTGGCCGAGGCCGACGATCCGGCGCGGGTGCTCGACCTGACGCGCTTCCTGCGCCCCTTCAACCTGAGCGGCCACCCCGCGATCGCGCTGCCGGTCACGGGCGATCTGCCGCTCGGTCTCCAGATCATCGGCCGCAAGGGCGAGGACGCGCAGCTCTGCGCGGTCGCCGAGTGGATGGCAGATACCTGCCCCCTATTCCGCAAGGAGGAACTTTCATGAACGCCCCAGCCACCGTGGCTCAGGATCCCGCTGCGAAGGATCGGATCCTCTCCGGCATCCGCGCCCGCGCCACCGAGTTCCAGGCGCTGCGCCACATCCCGCAGGACGTGGTCGACCAGTTCAAGACGCTCGGCGTCTACCGCGCCTTCGTGCCCGAGCGCTTCGGCGGCGACGCCAAGTCGCCGGCCGAGTTCTGCCGCCTGATCGAGGATATCGCCTCCGCCGATGCCTCGGCCGGATGGGTCGCGAGCTTCGGGGTCTCGGCCACCTACCTGGCGACCCTGCCGCCCGAAACCTATGCCGAGATCTTCCGCACCAACCCCGACACCGTTTTCGCTGGCGCCATGTTCCCGCCGCAGCCCGCCAAGACCGTGCCCGGCGGCTACGAGGTGCGCGGCCAGTGGCCCTGGGGCTCGGGCATCATGGGCGCCGACCTCGCGGGCGCGGGCATCAAGGTCGAGGGCAACGATACCAAGCTGCCGCTGATCGCGATCATGCCCCGTGCGAAGGTCGAGGTCGTGGACACCTGGAAGACCGTGGGGCTCGCCGCCACCGGCAGCCATGACATCAAGGTCGACGGCGTCGTCGTGCCGCCCGAATGGACCTTCGTGCGCGGCTCGAAGCCGCAGATGGACGACCGGCAGTTCCGCTACCCCTCGATGGCGCTCGCGAGCCAGGTCCTGGCCGTCGTCGCGCTCGGCGCGGCCCGCGCCGCGCTCGATCACCTGCACGAGACCGGCAGCCGCGCCTCGGTGACCGGCGGGCCGAAGCCCTGCGCGCGCGCCTATCTGCAAACCGAATACGCCAAGGCGCGCAGTCTCTACCTCGGCGCGCGGGCACTCTTCTACGACACGCTCGACGAGGCGTGGGAGGCGCTCGCCCATGACGACGCGGTCGACCGCGATCTTCATGTCCGCCTCCGGCTGGTCGCCTCGAAAGCGGCCCTCGACGGGGCCGAGGCGGCGCGCATGGCCTTCGCGCTCGGCGGCTCGACCGCGATCGAGCAGGGCCACCCGCTGATCCGCAACATGATCGACGCGGCCTCGGTCGCGCAGCACGCCTTCCTGTCGGAAGGCACGATCACCGCGGCGGGCGCCGCGATGTTCGACGAACCCACCATGCCCGGCTACCCGTAAGGAGGCGCCCGATGTCCGAGACGCAACCGATCCGCACGCTTCTGTGCTTCAACAACCACCCGACCTTCTTCTCGCTGCCCTTCGACCAGATCGGCCCGGTCTGGACCGCGACGCAGGCGCTGATGCGCGGCATCGCGGATCTCGACGGCGTCGAGATCGTCGGCACCTTCGACGACGACCAGACGATGGTGGGCGCGACGCAGGGCTTTCCCTTCACCTGGTACATCCTCGCCGATTTCCCCGACCGCGCGACGGTGCAGGCCGCCTGCAACCTCCTGCGCACGACGCCGGTGGGCGAGGCCAATGACCGGCTCTGGAAATACATGACCGTCGAGGCGCGGATGGGCCGCGCGCTCGAGATTCCCGCACAGCACAGGAGCTGATCCATGTCCCTCGATATGCCGAAATTCAGCGATCTGGACGCGCTCTACGACGAGAAGAACGCCAAGGTCGCGACCGAGATGTACGAGGACCCGGACCTCTTCGCCGAGGAGATGGAGCGCATCTTCAAGCGCACCTGGGTCTTCGTCGCCCATGAGAGCGAGTTCCCCGCCAAGGGGTCGTTCAAGCTGTCGAATGTCGGGCTCGAGCCGGTGATCGTGGTGCGCGACCGCAAGGGCAAGATCCACGTCATGGTCAACCGCTGCCGCCACCGCGCCGCGACGGTCTGCGAGGTCAAGAAGGGCAAGACCGCGTCCTTCCAGTGCCCCTATCACGGCTGGGGCTACGGGCTCGACGGCAGCCTGCGCGCGCTGCCCTACCCCGAGCAATATGGCGACGATTTCGACAAGTCCCAGCACGGTCTCCTGAAGCTCCGGACCGAAAGCTACCAGGGCATGGTCTTCGCCACCTTCAACGAGGAGATCGAGCCGCTGACCGATTTCCTCGGGGCGGAGGTCTGCCGCTATATCGACCTCTTCATGAAGCAAGGCGGCGGTTTCCCGATCAAAGTTCTGGGCGAGCACCAGTTCAGCGTTCCGATGAACTGGAAGGTGCAGCTCGAGAACACCACCGACGCCTATCACTTCCCGGTCGTGCACAAGAGTTTCCTGCAGTCGCTCGACGGCGCGACGAACGAGATGTTCGACTTTCTCGACAAGGGGCGCGGCTGGGTCGAGGACCTTGGCAACGGCCATTCGGTGATGATGATGATCCCCGAGCTCGAAGATCTCGAGGCCAACCTCGACGATCCGATCCCGGCCCGCTTTGACGAGTTGGCGCAAGAGTTACGCGACGAAGGCTATCCCGAGGATCAGGTCAAGCGCATCGTGCGTGCGGTCGGCGGGGCGGGCTTCAACCTCAACCTCTTTCCCAACGTGTCCTTCAGCCTCGCCTTCTTCCGCGTGCTGACCCCGGTCAGCGTCGAGAAGACCGACATCCGGCACATGGCGCTCGGCATGGAGGGCGGCCCGGCGGCCGCGAACCGGATGCGGATGCGCCTGCACGAGCATTTTCAGGGACCGATGGGCTTCGGAAGCCCCGATGACGCCGAGGTCTGGGAGCGCGTCCAGCGCGGCACCAAGGGCGGCGAGAGCCTGCCCATTCTCGTCAATCGCGGGCTCGTCGACGAAGAGCCCGGCACCGCGGGTCCGCGCGGCCATATCAGCGCCGAGACCGGCATGCGCGCCGCCTACCAGATGTGGAAGAGGATGATGGCATGACCGAGATGTCCAAGATCGACACGTCGGCGCTTCTGAACGATGTGACCCGTTTCGTCTGGCACGAGGCCGACCTGCTCGACGCCTGCGCCTATGACGCCTGGCTCGACCTCTGGACCGAGGACGGCATGTACATCATGCCGATGGGCGAGGGCGAGGATTACGCCAACCAGCTGAACCTCTGCTACGACAACGCCAAGATGCGCCGCGACCGGGTCGGGCGCTTCCAGGCGGGGTTTTCGATCTCGTCGGCGCCGCCCGCGGTGACCGTGCGCACCATCAGCCGGATCGTGATCGACCGCGCCGAGGGCGACATGATCACCGTCCGTGCCGCCGAGCACCTGGTCGAGGACAAGTTCGGACGCCAGCGCGTCTGGGCCGGGAACGTGGCCTACGAGCTCAAGGCGACCGAGGACGGCTTCAAGCTGCACTCCAAGGTGATCCGGCTTCTGAACTCTGACGGGATGCTGAACTCGTTCAGCTATCTCTTCTGATGGCCGCGCCCTTGCCCGACCATATCCAGACGGCCGTCATCACCGGCGGCGCGCGCGGCTTCGGGGCCGAGGTCGCGCGCGCGCTGCACCGCGACGGCTTCCGCGTGGTCATCACCGATAGAGATCCGGAGCCCGCCAAGGCGGTGGCCTCCGAGCTCGATCTCTCGGGAGAGACCGCGACCACCGCGACGCTCGACGTCACGAAGCCCGAGGATTTCCAGACCGTTCTCGACCAGTGCATCACTTTCTACGGCTCGGTCGAGGTGCTGGTGAACAACGCTGCGCGGACCGCGGTGCAGCCGGTGCTCGAGATCGAGCCCGCGTTCTTCAACGAGGTCATGGCCACCAATGCCGGCGGCACCTTCGCGGGCTGCCAGATCTTCGGCCGCCACATGAAGGAGCGCGGCTACGGGCGCATCGTCAACATGGCCTCGCTCGCGGGGCAGAACGGCGGGACCGCGACGGGGGCGCATTACGCCGCCTCCAAGGGCGCGATCCTGACCCTGACCAAGATCTTCGCGCGCGACCTCGCGCCCTTCGGCGTGACCTGCAACGCCATCGCGCCGGGACCGATGGACACGCCGATGGTGCGCGCGGTGCTGGGCGAAAATATCGAGATCGCCAAGAAGAACATCCCCGTCGGCGACCTGGGCGACCCGAAATTCGTGGCCGAACTGGCCGCGATGCTCGCCGCGCCCCGCGCCGGTTTCGTCAACGGCGCCTGCTGGGACGTGAACGGCGGGATCTACATGAGATGAGCTTTGACATGACCGATACCCAGACCATGACGCTCACCGTCTCCGAGCGGATCGACGACCGGGGCGGCATCGCCCGCATCCGCCTGACCGGCGACGATCTGCCCCCCGTGAGCGCGGGCGCGCATCTCGACATCTACCTGCCCGAGGTCGATCTCTGGCGGCAGTATTCGCTCTGCTCCGACCCCGCCGAGACCGGCTTCTACGAGATCGGCGTCCTCAAGGACCCGGCCTCGCGCGGCGGCTCGGTCGAGGTCCACCGCATCGCGCAGCCCGGTGCCACCCTCTCCGTCGAGGGGCCGCGCAACCACTTCCCGCTCGAGGAAAGCGCGGCGACCACGGTGCTTCTGGGCGGCGGCATCGGCATCACCCCGATGATCGCCATGGCCAAGCGGCTCCACGCGCTCGGCAAGCCCTTCACCCTGCATTACTGCACCCGCTCGCGCGACGTCACCGCCTTCTACGACGAGCTGACCGCCGCGCCCTTCGCGGGACGCGTCGTCTTCCACCATGACGATGAGGACCCGGCGCAGAAGCTCGATCTCGGCCGCGACCTGCCCGCGCCGTCTCCGGACACGCATCTCTATGTCTGCGGCCCGCAGGGCTTCATGGACTGGGTGATCGACAGCGCCGAAGCCGCGGGCCACGCCACCGCCAATGTTCATCGCGAGTATTTCTCGGCCGATGTGGACCTGACCGGCGACACGTTCGAGGTCGAGGCGCGCGCCTCGGGCCTGACGCTGACCATCGGCCCCGACGACACCATCGCCAAGAAGCTCGCCGAGCACGGCATCAAGGTCGAGGTGAAATGCGAGGAGGGCGTCTGCGGCACCTGCGTCACCGATGTGCTCGAGGGCGAGATCGACCACCGCGACCAGTTCCTGACGGACGAGGAGCGCGAGGACGGCGACCAGATGTGCGTCTGCTGCTCGCGCGGGCGCGGCAAGCTGGTGCTGGACCTATGACCGACGCCGCGCCGAGCCTCACCGAGGACCAGCTCGCCTTCCGCGAGGGCATGAGCCGCATGGGCGCGGCGGTGAACCTGATCACCACCGACGGCCCAGCGGGCAAGCACGGGCTTGTCGCCTCGGCCGTCTGCTCGGTGACCGACAGCCCGCCGACGCTGCTGGTCTGCATCAACCGCAAGTCCTTCGTGCACGATCTCTTCCTGCAGAACTTCCATATCTGCGTGAACGTGCTCGCCGCGCAGCACCAGGAGCTCTGCAACACCTTCGCGCGCTATGTCGACGGGGTCGATCGCTGGGCCGCGGGCGACTGGATCACGCTGGCGACCGGCTGCCCGGTCCTGAAGGACGCCAATGTCGCCTTCGACTGCCGCATCGGATCGCTGATCGAACAGGGATCGCATTCCGTCATGTTCTGCGAGGTGCGCGGCGTGCATCTCTCCGCCGCCGCCAATCCCGGCCTCGTCTATTTCAGCCGGGATTATCACCACCTGCAAACGCCGTCGCTGTGACCCCTTCTTCAGCGGCGGGCCCGGGGGCGAGACACTCCTCCGTCCCGTCCCCGACCTCAGACAAGCCCCGGCAAACAGGGGCGTGAGACCAAACCGAACGGCCTTTGTCCAACCACAGGGAAATGAACCATGTCCAAACTTACCAACCTTCTCGGCGCGGCCAGCCTCGCCGTCATCGCCGGTGCCACATCTGGCGCGGCGGAAACCGTGCTGACGCTGAACAGCTGGCTGCCGCCGTCGCACCCGCAAGTCTCCGAGCTCGTCCTGCCCTTCGCCGCCGAGATCGAGGAGGTCACCGAGGGCCGCGTCAAGGTCACGGTGCTGCCCGCCCCGATGGGCCCGCCGCCCGCGACCTATGACCTCGTGAAGAACGGCGTCGTCGATATCGGCTACACCGTGCAGGGCTACACGCCGGGCCGGTTCAAGACCTCCGCCGTCGCCGAGATGCCGTTCCTGACCTCGGACGCGGTCGTGTCCTCCGTCGCCTACCAGCGCGTCCACGACGCGATGCTGGCAGAGGCGGGCGAATACGAGGGCGTCAAGGTGCTCGCCGTCCACACCCACGGGCCGGGGCAGATCTTCTCGTCCTCGATGATCGAGAGCGTCGACGACATCCAGGGCCAGAAGATCCGCGTGGGCTCGATCGTGGCGCATGATCTCGCCAAGCTCCTCGGCGCCGTGCCGGTCGAGGGCCCGTCCTCCAAGGCCTACGAGCTCCTGAGCCAGAAGGTCGCCGACGGCATCTTCTTCCCGTGGGAGACGGTGAACTTCTTCAGCCTCGGCGACATCGTCAAATCCGCCTTCGTGGCCGAGGGCGGCGTCTACAACACCGCCTTCATGATGGTGATGAACCAGGCCAAGTGGGACAGCATCTCGCCCGAGGACCAGGCCGCGATCGAGACGATCATCGGCGAGCCGCTGGTCCGCAAGGCCGGAGAGATGTGGAATGCCGCGGACGCCGCCGGGCGCGCGTCGCTCGAGGGCAGCCTCGCCATCTACGACGCCTCCGAGGACGACATCGCGGCGCTGCGCGAACGCTTCGCGCCAGTGGTCGAGGCCAATATCGCGCTCGTCTCCGAAGCGGGTGTCGACGGGCAGGCCGCCTACGAGATGCTGCTTTCGGAAATCGAGAAGCTCGAGGCCGAATGAGCTCCGAGACACCGGCAGCCGGCGGGGTGACCCGCTGGCTGCGCAGCGCCATCGCGGCGATATGCGCGGTGTTGCTGCTCGCCATGATGGCGCTCACCGTGGCCGACGTGCTGGGGCGCTACCTGCTGAATGCGCCGGTCAACGGCGCGACCGAACTCACCGAGCTGATGCTCGCGGCGGTGATCTTCGTGGGTCTCCCGGCCGCCAGCCTCGACAACGATCACATCAAGGTCGACGTGCTCACCCTGCGGCTGGGCGAGACCGCTGGCCGCGTCCTCGAAAAGATCGTCGCGCTCTTCTGCATCGGCGTTCTGGGCGTCATCGCCTGGCGGCTCTGGAAGATCGGCGACCAGATCGGCGGCTATGGCGGCATCACGCCGACGCTGAAAGTGCCGGTGGCGCCGCTCGCCTACGTGATCGCGGTCCTCTGCTGCGTGGCCGCCCTCATCACCCTGATCCAGATTTTCGAAAGGCGGCCCGTCCATGTCTGATTGGGAGATCGGCCTCGTCATCCTCTTCGCCCTCCTGCTTCTCGGCGTGCCGATCGGGCTGGCGCTGACCTTCGTCGGCACGGTCGGGACGGCGGCGATCATCGGGATCGACCCGGCCCTGTCGCTGCTCGGGCAGACCTTCTTCGACAACAGCCGCACCTATTCGCTCTCGATCCTGCCGCTGTTCCTGATGATGGGGAACTTCGTCGTGCAGTCCGGCATCGCGAACGACCTCTACACCGCCGCCTATGCCTGGATGCGGCACCGCAAGGGCGGGCTCGCGATGGCCACGGTCATCGCCTGCGGCGGGTTTTCCTCGGTCTGCGGATCGTCGCTCGCGACCGCCTCGACCATGACCAAGATCGCCATGCCCTCGATGCGGCGCTTCAACTATCCCGACAGTCTCTCCACCGCGTCGATCGCGGCGGGCGGCACGCTCGGCATCCTGATCCCGCCCTCGGTCATCCTCGTCTTCTACGGGATCATGACCCAGCAGAATATCGGCAAGCTCTTCCTCGCCGGGATCATCCCGGGGATCATCGGCGTCGTGCTCTACGTGCTCGCGGTCAGGGTCTCGATCGTCGCGGGCCGGATCGAGATGCCGACGGAGCCCAAGCTGCCGCTCGGCCAGCGCTGCCGCGCGCTCAAGGGCGTGATCGGCGCGCTCGGGCTCTTCGTCTTCGTGATGGGCGGCATCTACCTGGGCGTCTTCACCCCCACCGAAAGCGCCGGGATGGGTGCGGGAGGCGCGTTTCTCCTGGTCCTGCTGCAACGCCGGATGAACCTGCGCGACCTGCTCCAGACGCTCTACGAGACCGCCAAGACCTCGGCGAGCATGTTCCTGATCCTCTTCGGAGCGCTG
This sequence comes from Litorisediminicola beolgyonensis, assembly GCF_042679605.1. NCBI lineage: Bacteria > Pseudomonadati > Pseudomonadota > Alphaproteobacteria > Rhodobacterales > Paracoccaceae > Litorisediminicola > Litorisediminicola beolgyonensis. The sequence continues at coordinate 13,494 of NZ_JBHTMU010000037.1, read as the reverse complement.
ACCTTCGCCAATTACGTGAACCTCTCCGGCATGGGCTCGGACATCCGCGACCTCGTCACCGTGACCAACAGCCCGCTGGTGGCGATCCTGATCATCACGATGATCTACATCGCGCTCGGCTGCGTGCTCGAAGGCCTGTCGATGATCACCCTGACCGTGCCGATCTTCTACCCGATCGTCGCGGGACTGGGCTACGACCTGATCTGGTTCGGCGTCTACGTCGTCATCGTGACCGAGCTCAGCTACATCACGCCGCCCGTCGGCCTGAACGCCTTCGTGCTGAAATCGGAACTCAAGGACGTCTCTCTCGGCACGATCTTCCGCGGGCTCTGGCCGTTCCTTCTGGTCGACGTGGTCCGGGTCGGGCTGATCCTGGCCTTCCCGGCGCTGGTCCTGTTCCTGCCACGGATGATGTGACAAAGACCGCCCCGGATCTGTGCCGGGGCGGTCCTTCAGGCCGAATGCAGGGCAAGGTCGAGCGCCTTCACCCCGTGGATATGGTTCGAGCGCAGAAGCGACACGCGGCCCGTGGTCTCGATCCGGGAGACGCGCTGCGCCAGCTCCTCGATCAGCACCCGCACCTGGAGCTGGGCCACGTAATTGCCGAGACAGAAATGCGGACCGCCCTTGCCAAAGGCCATGTGCGGGTTCGTCTCGCGCCCGATATCGAACCGGTCGGGGTCATCGAAATGCGCCTTGTCGCGGTTTCCCGAGGTGAAATAGAGCGCCACCTTGTCGCCCGCCGAGATCCCGACCCCGCCGAGATCCGTGTCCCTCGTCGCGATGCGGCGCACGAAATGCACGGGCGAGGCCCATCGCAGGATCTCGTCCGTCGCGGTCTGGCTCGGGATCCCGCCCGCGCGGAACCGGTCCCATTCGCCGGGATGATCGGCCAGCGCCCTGAGACCGTGGCTCATCGTGTGCCGCGTGGTCTCGTTGCCCGCGACGACCAGCATCAGGAAGTAGTTCAGGTATTCGTCCTCGGTCAGGGGACGGCCGTCGACCTCGGCCTCGACGAGCATGGTGATCACGTCCTTGCGCGGGCGGGCCCGGCGGTCCGCCGCCAGCTCGCGCCCCATCTCGAAGGCGAGAAGCGCTGCCGGATGGCCAAAGGGCATCATCCCGCGCTCCTCGGCGCTGTATTTTTCGACCATCGGATCGACGAAATCGGGATCGTCCGATCCGATCAGCAGGTCCGACCAGCGGATCAGATCCGCCGTGCGTTCCGTCGGAATGCCCAGAAGCGAGCAGAGCGTGATGATCGGCACCTGCTTGGTCAGGGTCTCGACCGCCTCGAAGGGACCCGCATCGACCAGCCGGTCGAGGAGCGCGGCCACACGGGCGCGCACGTCGTCCTCGAGCCCCCCGACGCCGCGCCGGGTGAAGCCCGGCAGCGTCAGCATCCGCATCTTGCCGTGCTGCGGCGGGTCCATCTCGAGAAGGGTCCGGCGCTTGTCGTTCTGCGCATCGTCGAAATCGTCGAGCGAGATCACCCCGTTGCGCGAGGAATAGGTGCCGGTGTCCTTCGAGACCGCGACGATGTCGTCATAGCGCGTCACCGCCCAGAAGCCGCGATGCCCGTCATGGCGCGGATTCCAGGCGACCGGCGCCTCGTCCCGGAGCCGCGCGAACTCGGCCCGCGGCGGGCCGTTCTCCCACTGGCCTGCATCCGAGAGGTCGATGCGCGTCCGGGGCGCGTCCAGGGTCGTCGTCATGCTCTGTTCTCCAGGTGATGGGATAGGAACGCCATGATCCATTCGGCCGCCCGTCGCGTGTCGCGCGGCCGGTCGAGGGTGGCGAGGGCGCGGTCCGTCTCCGGCGCGCCGATGCGGTCGCGCTCGAATTCGTAGACCTCGGCGGCAAAGTCCGGGGCCATTTCCGGATGCGGCTGGAAGGTCAGCACATGGGTGCCGATCTGGGTCACGCCGAACGGGCAGAAGTCCGAGCCCGCCAGCACCCGCGTCCCTGGGGCCGCCCGCGTCACCTGGTCATGGTGCAGCGCCACGAGGTTGAACCCGCGCTCGGTATCCTCGAGCCGACCGCCGGGCAGCCAGTCCGGCAATTCGGTGACCGCGTAATGCTGCACGCCCACGCCCCAGTCGCGCTGCTCGGCCACGGTCCCGCCCAGCATCCGGTGAAGGTGCTGGTGGCCGTAGCAGATCCCGATCACCGGCTCGCGGCCGATCCGGGGACGCAGGAACTCGGTCAGGGCCGTCTGCCACGGCGCGTCGTCGACCGCGCTCGCGGGGCTGCCGGTCAGCAACCACGCATCGCAGCGGTCCTCGGGTGCGGGAAGCTCTCCCTCCGAGACCGACCAGACGGCAACATCGACGGGCTGGCCCGCCTGCTCCAGAAGCGGCGGAAACCACGAGGCGAAACGTCCGTATTCCGCCCATTCGGGCCGGTTCGTGCCACATTCGAGAATGCCGATCTTCATCTTCAGCCCAACTCGAAAAAGCGGCGGCGTTCGTCGATCAGGGTCTTGCCCTCGAACTGCCGCATCTGGTGCGCGCGGGTCGCCGCGAAGGTTTCGACGAAACGCGGCGACAGCCAGTCCGCTCCGAACTCCGAGGCGCGCAGGGCGTCGATCGCAGCCCCCATGCCCTCGGGCAGGGCAGGGCCGGTCGAGGTGCCGGGCACGTAGCCGTTGCCGGTCGTGGCCTCGGTCGGCTCGATTTCCTCGGCGATCCCGGCAAGGCCCGCCGCCAGCGTCGCGGCCAGCGTCAGATACGGGTTGGCGTCCGAGCAGGGCAGGCGGTTCTCCACCCGGATCGACCGCGCGCCGCGGCCCACGACCCGGAACGCCGTCGTCCGGTTCTCAATCCCCCAGGACAGGGCGGGCGGCGCAAAGGTGCCCTCGGCGAAGCGCCGCCAGCTGTTCACCGTCGGCGCGAAGACCAGCATCATCGCGGGCAGGTGGCGCTGCATCCCGCCGATGAAGTGCCGGAACCGCGCGCTCATCCGGTCCGGTGCCTCCGGGTCCCAGAAGAGCGGCGTCTCGTCGGGATCGCTCAGCGAGAGGTGGATATGCGAGGACTGGCTGTCCGCCTCCTCGCTCCATCGCGGCATGAAACAGACCGTCCGGTCCTGCCGCATCGCCAGCACCCGGACGAAGTTCTTGAAGAGCGCCGCCTGATCCGCCGCTTCGAGCGCCGAGGTCGCGGCGATGCAAGCCTCCATGAACCCGCCGCCGATCTCCTCGTGCATCTTGCCGAGCCCGATCCCGAGCGGCCCGCAGAGATCGGCCACCGCGGCGTAGAACTCGGCCTGCGCCGCCTGGTAGAGGATCAGGTCATGGCTCGGATGCGCCGTCGCGGTCTCGAGCCCGTCGAACCCCTTGGCCGCCAGCGACCGCGCCGTCTCGTCGAAGAGCGTGAATTCCAGCTCGATCCCGATCCGCGGGACCACGCCCATCTCCTCGGCCCGCGCCAGCACCCGCCGCAGGATCGAGCGCGGGCAGAACGCCGCCGCCTCGCCGGTGAACTGCGCGAGATAGAGCGGGCTGTCCTCGTCCCGCTCGAAGGGGATGTGCCGCAAGCTCGCCGGATCGACGGCCAGATCGGCATCGTGGAAATCGGCGCTCTCGTCGGTGACCCCCGGCATGTCGAGGATCTCGTCCGTCGGATCGAGCGCAAGCTGCACCGGCGACATGCCGGGCCCGTGCTCGAGATATCCCGGAAGATCGGCGCCCCGGACCTTCTGTCCCCGCAAAAGGCCGTTCGTGTCGACGATGGCAATGGTGGCAAATCGGCAGGGCCGCTCGCTCATCTCTCTCTTCCCCCTGGAATGGCCCGCCTCCGCTGGCCCGTGTCATCTCCAAGAGGTTAGGCAGCTCTCCCCGCCATGCTTGATCTGGCTGCGCAAAAAATTGATAGTTTCGTGCAGATGAGCCCCGATCCGACCGAACCGAGCCGAATTCCCCGCATCCAGGCCAAGGTCCTGAACGCGGTCCTGAACGGCGCGCCGCTCCCCGAGACCGAGGTCGAGGCGCTGCTTTCGGTCGAGGGCCTGAGCCGCGCCGATATCCGCGAACCGCACGCGACCCTGCCATTCGCCACCTATCTGCGCCTGTTCGAGCGCATCTCGCAGGCTCTGGGCCGCGACAGCTTCGGCCTCGAGCTGTCCCAGGGCATGGGTCCGGAACTGATCGGACCCGCGGGCTACATCTTCGTCGCCTCGCCCGACCTGACCCACGCGGTGCAGGCGCTGGCCTCCAGCGTCTTCACCATCCAGGACGCCACCCGGTTCGAGGTCCAGACCGGAGAGGAGCCCCATGTCCGCTACCGGATCACCGATGACGAGATGATGCCCCGCCGCCAGGATGTCGAGTTTTCGCTGGGCTATGTCGACCGGCTGACGCGGCTGCTTCTGGGGCCCGGATACAAGGCCGCGGAGGTCTGGTTCGAGCATCGCGGCCCGGCGCGTCCAGACCGGCAAGAGGCGCTTTTCGGGTGCCCGGTCTTCTTCGACCAGGACATGAACGCGCTCTGGTTCCGGCGCGAGGATATCGACCGCCGCGCGCCCAAGGCGGATCCGAACCTCGTCGCGGTCATGCAGCATTACATCCAGCTTCTCGACCGCCCGAGCCACGCCATCACCACCTTTTCCGAGGAGGTCACCCAGACCCTCGCCACCCTCCCGGACGGGCGCGAGCCGACGCTGGACACCGTGGCCGCGCGGCTGGGCCTCGGCGCGTCGACGCTCGGCCGCAGATTGCGCGCCGAGGGCACCTCCATCCGCGACCTCGCCCGCCGCCACGGCGTCGAACTGGCCGCGCGGCTTCTTGCGGAAACGCGCCTCACCATCTTCGAGATCGCCGAACGCAGCGGCTACGCCGAAACCGCCAGCTTCACCCGCGCCTTCCGATCCGTCACAGGAGAATCCCCCCGCCACTACAGATCCCGCCTCGCGGCGTCAGGTGCTGGCGGGATGGGGTGAGGCAGGCTGGAAGAGGGTGGACCGTCACGCCTCTCGGAACCAGAGGTCGATGCGGCACGAGCAAATGCCGCTACAGTGAGCCGATGCGAGAACGTTTCACATAACTCTCATTATCGGATATCTCTTTAACCTCTAAGCCGAGCTTCATCGCTCCAGTCCCGCCGCCCCACACGAAAGATAGGAACGAGAGTTGGCACGAACCGTACCGCACTTATCCAAAACTCGACGACGCTGCCTGAAGCGGGCGATCTTGGAGCTTCCCACGCTCGCCCGCTTCCGTTTCACAAGGTTGCCTTGAACCGTGTTGCCTCCGGTAGCCCTCAGGCCCGGCGCAGGACGGCCAGACCAATCCCGGCCAATGCCGCAACGAGAAGCGCCGCGCCCCAGAGCGGGGCATCGGCGCCGTGGCTGTGCGGCAGGGTTTCGACATGGGCCATTGCCGGAGCGGCGGTGGAGAGGAGGAGGAGCGAGAGGGCGATGGGTTTCATAGCTGGTGGTCCTTTTGTTTCTGGGACAGGAAGTCGCGGATATCGAGAAGGCTCTTCTCGTCCGAGGAGACGTAGACGAGGGACATGTTGGTGCGCTCGCGGACCATCTCGCCCGGGTAGGGCAGATAGCTCAGCTCGCGCGAGCCGAAGGAGGGCGAGGCGGTGCCGACCTGCCATTCGGTGGTCAGCGCCACGTCGACGAGCTTGAGCGCCGTGGCGCCGCCGCTGCCGGGCCGTTCGAAGGGCACGCCCGCGAGGCGCAGGTAGGCGTTCTTGTCGGCAGCCTGGGTGAAGCCGTCGATGAACTGCGTGGCCAGCACCTGCAGCTCGGCCGCCGCGTCCTCGGGCGGCATGTGGCTGTGCAGGTGGTCGCCGTCATGGGGGTGGTTGTGGTCGTGCGGGTGATGGTGATGCCCGATGTGACCATTGACGATGTCATGTGGCATTGGACCACCTCTTCCCTTCGAACTCCCCGTGCGGGATGGTCACCGGCTTGTCGATATGCGCCTTGTGCTTGCCGAGATTGCCCGAGGCCACCAGCGAGCCCAGCACGTCGACGATGACGCGGGTGCCCATGAGCGCGGTGATGTCGGAGGTGTCGTAGGGCGGCGAGACCTCCACGAGCTCCATGCCGCAGATGCCCTCGGCCGCGACCTTGGAGGCGAGCGCCAGAGCCTCGCGCGGCAGGAAGCCGCCGGGTTCGGGCCAGCCGGTGCCGGGCACGAAACCGCAATCGATACTGTCGATGTCGAAGGACATGTAGACCATGTCGACCCCGTCCCAGGCCATCTCGAGAGCCATCTCGGCGGTCTTGTCGATGCCCATGCGCTCCATGTCGGACATGGTGATGATGTTGGTCTCGCGCTCGCGCGCGACCTTCACCGCCTCGCGCGGGACCTGCCAGCCGCCGATGCCCACCTGCACGAGATTCTTGGCGGGCACGTTCGGCAGGTTCGTCGAATGGAACCAGGGCGTCGTGTGCATCCGCTCGTCGAGGTCCTTTTCCTGGATGTCGGCATGGCGGTCGAAATGCACGATGCCGATCTTCTTCGAGGTGCATTCGGCGATGCCGCGCACGCAAGGAAAGCCGATCGAGTGGTCGCCGCCGATCATCACCGGCAGCGAGCCGCTCGAGAAGACATGGCTCACCGCGCGGCTGATCTGGTCGAAGCTCTTCTCGATATTGGCCGGGATGGTGAAGACGTCGCCCGCGTCGCAGAGCGTCATCTGCTCGCGCAGGTCGACGCCCATCTCGTAATTATAGGGCGTGTAGAGCGCCGAGATCTTGCGCACCCCTTGTGGGCCGAACCGCGTGCCGGGGCGGTAGGTGGTGCCGCCGTCGAAGGGGATGCCGAGAACGGTGGCGTCGTAATCCTTCACCTCGGTGACATCCTCGGCATAGGGTGCCTTGAGGAAAGTGTTGATGCCCGCGTAATGCGGCAGCTCGCCCCGCGCGAAGGTCGGGATCGACTTGTCCTCGATGCTGTCAGCGCCGGTCAGGCCCATGCGCAGCGCCCAGCGGCGCTCCTCGTCCCAGCGGCCCTCGGGAAGATCGGCCTCGGCCTTCATCGACCGCCAGCCCTGGAGCCGGGTCAGGTCGGGATGATGCGCCCGGCGCGCCTCATGGCGCTGATCGCCCGGATGATGAGAGGGGGACCGCTCGGTGGAACGGTCACTCTGGCCGAAATACATGGGTGTCCTCCGTGATGCGTTGGAAGGGGATGCCGCCGTCGCGGGCGTCGAAATCGTAGGTGATGGTGGCCCCGTAGGCGTTGGGATCGGTAGGATCCCAGCGCGGCTTGTCGAAGACGAGCACGCGGTCGCCCAGCTTGAAGCCCTCTTCGAGGTCATGGGTGACCATGAAGACGGTCATGCCGGTCTCGCGGCGGAGCTCGCCCAGGAAGTCGTGCATCGCGAGCCGGGTGCCGGGATCGAGCGCGCCGAAGGGCTCGTCGAGAAGCAGGATGCGCGGCTTCGCGGCCAGCGCCTGCCCGATGGCGAGACGCTGCTGCATCCCGCCCGACAGCGTGGCGGGGTAGTTCCCGGCGACATGGTCGAGACCGATCCGCACCAGCGTCTCGTCGGCGCGGGTCTCGGCGGCGCGGCGCGCGGCGCCCGAGACGCGGCCCCAACGGGTGCGGAAGCTTTCGCCCGCGATGATGTTCTCGCGCACGGTCATATGCGGGAAAACAGAGTAGCGCTGGAAGACGACGCCGCGCGCGAGCCCCGGCTCCTGCGCGGGGTCGGCCCCGGCGACGCGGATGGTGCCGCGAGTCGGACGCTCCTGCGCGAGAAGCAGGCGCAGGAAGGTGGACTTCCCGCAGCCCGACGCGCCGACGATGGAGATGAACTCGCCCTCCTCCACGGTCACGTTGACGCGCTCGAGGATCGGGCGTGTGCCGTAGCTCTGGAAGATGTCGCGGATCTCGACGAAGCTCATGGCGCGCCCCGCGGCACCGGCCGGTCGTCCGTGCGGTCCATGTGCGGAAGCGCCCTCACAGCCCCGCCTCCCTCCAGGGAAAGAGCCGACGCGACAGGGTGCGCAGCGCGAGGTCCATCACGAAGGCCAGCGCGGTGATCCAGATGACATAGGTCAGGATCACGTCCATCGCGAGGAAGCGGCGCACGAGGAAGATGCGGTAGCCGAGGCCCTGCTCGGCGGCGATGGCCTCGGCGGCGATGAGGAAGAGCCAGGCCGGGCCGAGCGACAGCCGCACCGCCTGCAGGAGGCGCGGCAGAAGCTGCGGCAGCGCCACCCGGAGCGCGATCACCAGCGAGGACGCGCCGAGTGTCTCGGCCTTGACGATCATCTCGCGCGGGATCTCCATCACCCGGGCCGAGAGGTCGCGGATCAGGAAGGGCAGGATGCCGATGACGATCAGCACCACTTTCGACAATTCGCCGAGCCCGAAGACGATGAAGAGGATCGGCAGGACCGCGAGCGGCGGGATCATCGACACCACCGCCACGAAGCCCGCAAGCGTCGCGCGCACATGCGGCAGAAGCCCGATCAGGAGCCCGAGGATCGTCGCCAGCGCCGCGGCGATCCCGACACCGAGCGTCAGCCGGATGAGGCTCGCGGCGGTGTCATGCCAGAGCAGGATGCGCTCGGAGCGGCGGTCCGGTTCGGTGAAAAGCCGCCCCGCCGTCTCTGCGATGGTCGCGGGCGATGGCAGGAGCTTGTCCGAGGGGTTGGCCGCAAGCCGGATCTCGGAGCCGATCGCATAGGCGATGAAGACCAGCGCGAAGGGCAGGATCGTGAGCGCCGTCGCCAGAACGACGCCGGGCCGCCTGTTGATGAGCCGCATCTCGAAGCCCTCCGCGCCCGATCACCTTAAAGCGCGCCGTCGGCGGCCATCTGCATGTAGGTGGTGTCGAAGCGGAACCGCACGTTGGCCTCATCCCCGGTCACGCTGCCGTCCGGATAGGCGACGCCGACGAAATCCGCCGACGGCGCGCCCTCGCCCAGGATGCCCTTGTCGAAGAGGAACTCCGCCACATTGACCATCGTGCTCGGCAGTTCCTCGGAGGCGGTGAAGGCCACGGCCTCGGCGGGATCGTAGAACATCTCGGTCGAGGCGAGCTGCGCCTTGTAGCCCTCGAGATCGGTGCCCGAGGCTTCAGCCATCGCGGTCAGCACCTCTTCGTCACCGGCGGCCATCAGGCCCATGACCTCGTACCAGGCACCGACCAGCGCCTTGCCGAAATCGGGATTGGCCTCGAGCGTCTCGGTGTTCACGACCATCAGGTCGATGATCTCGCCGGGGATGTCGGAGCTGTCGAAGAGCTTGTTGGCCGCCGGATCCTCGAGAATGGTCGAGACCAGCGGGTTCCAGGTCACCACCGCCTCGACATCGTCGGTCTGGAAGGCGGCGATCATGTCGGCATCCGAGGTGTTGATGACGCCGCCCAGATCGCTCTCCTTCAGGTCGACGCTGTCGAGCGCACGGGCGAGCAGGTAATGCGACACCGACAGCTCCACGAGGTTCACCGGCTTGTCGGCCAGGTCGGTCAGGCCGCCCTCGCCCTTGAGGATGATCGCGTCGTTGCCTTTCGAGAAGTCGCCGACAATGAGCGCGGTGGTATCGACACCGCCGCCCGCCGGGATGGACAGCGTGTCCATATTGGTCGCCGACACGCCGTCAAAGGCTCCGGCGGTGTATTGGTTGATCGACTCGACGTAGTCGTTGATCTGAACGATCTCGACATCGATGCCGTATTTCTCGGCCCATTTGTCCATGATGCCGGACTCTTCGAGATAGCCCCAGGGCATCCAGCCCACATAGATCGACCAGGCGACGCGGAACTCGGTCTTTTCCTGCGCGACCGCCGGGCTGACGGCCGCGACGGCAACGGCCGTGACGGCGGCAAGGTTGCGAAATGCACGCATGGGTGATCCCCCTAAGCAGTGTTCCGCCAGGACAAGGACGATCAGAGAGCCGAGGCGGAACGTGAGAGACGGACCTTCCCTGATACGCAGTGCTCTCCCGGGATTTTGTCCCGCCGTGTGCCCGGACGGCTGTCATCGCCCGGGTCGCATCTCTCGGACCAGACCCCCTGCTTGGGGCGGAACCCTAGACGCGCTGCTGAGGCGAGCATGGCTGGCCCTCGGTGCGAGTCACGGTTTGAGCGTTGTCTGCAGGCCTCAGAGCCTGACAAATGCCCGTGTTTTGAGCGAAAGTAAGCGGCCTCGCTCAAGAAAGCGGCGCCGGGGGCGCAGTTCGGGGCGGACCGACGGGCCGCGTTTCCGACGCCGGAGCATGGTGCCCCGCCGGTCGCCCGCGCCGCGCGAGGTCAGCCGAGCGAGACATGGGCAGGCATCGGGCGGTCCCTCTGCCCGTATTTCGGGCAGCGCCCTACGCCTCGCGGATCCGGTGCGCGCGCGGTTTGAGGTGACGCGCCGGGACGTGCCATCCCGGAGAGGCATTTCAATGACGACAGATCTCATGCCGCATCCCATGGACCTCTCCGCCAGCGCGCTCGCGACCGCGATCCGCGCGGGCGACCTGACCCCCGCCGACGCCGCCCGCACCGCGCTTGACCGCGCAGACGATCGCAACCCGGGCCTCAACGCGATCACCCGGCTCAATCCCCGCGTGATGCAGGAGGCGGGCTCGGTCGCGCTGCGCCTCGCTGCCGGAGAGGACCTGCCGCTCGCCGGTGTCCCGGTCCTGATCAAGGACAATATCTGGGTCGGTGGCATGGGGATCACCCAGGGCTCGCGGCTCTTCGAGCAGTTCGTGGCCCCCGAGGACGCCATCGCGGTCCGGATGCTGCGCCGCGCCGGGGCGGTGATCCTCGGCATCGGCACCTGCGCCGAGTTCGCCTGCAAGGGCTCCACCAATACGCCGCTCTACGGCATGACCCGCAACCCGGTCGACCCCGCCCTGACCCCCGGCGGATCCTCGGGCGGCTGCGTCGCGGCGGTGGCGGCGCGGATCTGCCCTCTCGCGCTCGGCACCGATGCGGGCGGCTCGTCGCGGCGACCTCCGGCGCATGTCGGCATCCTCGGGTTCAAGCCGACCCCGGACGTGATCCCCTACGGCCCGGGCTTCGACGAGCCGGTCTGGGGCATTTCCAGCCTCTGCCCGCTCGCCCGCTCGATGGAGGACATTCTCCTGATGACCCGCGTTCTGGCCCCGCTCCTGCCCGACGCTGCTGGCGAGCCCCTGCGGCTGGCCTATTCGCCGGATTTCGGCACCGGGCAGGCGCTGGAGCCCGAGGTGGCGCGCAACTTCAACGCCGCCATCGGGGCGCTCTCGGATGCCGGGGTCGCGCTGACCGAGGCCGCGCCCGACTGGCAGGGCACCACCGGCGCGGACCCCCTGCCCCTGCAATTTGCCGGGCTCGCGGCGCTCTTCGGCGACCGCTGGCGCGCAGAGCCCGCGCTCTTCGATCCGGATCTCGGTGCTCAGATCGAGGCCGGTCTGGCGCTGAGCGGCACCGAGGTCGCCGAGGCCCATTTCTCCGCGCACCGACTGACCGAGGCCTTGCGCGTCTTCTTCCGCAGCTTCGACGCGATCCTCACACCGACGACCCCTTGCCCGGCCTGGCCGGTCGAGCTGTCGGCGCCCGCGACCATCGTGGGCAAGCCCTGCGCCGGGCGCGATCACGCGGCCTTCACGCCGCAGGCCAATCACGCGGGCTGCCCCGCGATCAGCCTGCCCTCGGGCACCACACCCGACGGGCTGCCGCTCGGGCTTCAGATTGTTGCGCCGCGCGGGCAGGACGCGCGGCTCCTGGCGCTGGCCGCCAAGGTCGCGCCGCTCATCGGCGGGACCGATCCTGGCATGGTTTAGGCTCGGCTAGAGGCTCCGCAGCCACGCCGCGAAGGCCTCTTCCGAGACCGCGCCCGAGGCCAGATCCTCCATCATCCGCACGCCGGTCATCGAATCCGGTCGCCGGGGCGCCCCGTTCAGGCGCAGGAAGGTGAAGGCCGCGACAAAGGCGGTGCGCTTGTTGCCATCGACGAAGGCATGCGCCTTGGCGATCCCGAAGGCATAGGCCGCCGCGATGTCGAACACATCCGCCTCGGTATAGCCCGCGCGGTTGATCGGCCGTGCGCAGCCCATCTCGAGAAGGCCCGCGTCCCGGAGACCCGAGCCGCCGCCATGGCGTGCGATCTGCCGGTCATGGACGACGTAAAGCGCCTGGATCGGAACCCAGACCCAGGGGCTCATTCGACAGGGCTCATGCGAGGGCCTGAAGCAGGTCCCGGTTCTCGTCCATCACCACTTCCGCCGCGGCCAGGGCCGCCTGCAGCTCGGGATTTTCCGCCATGAGCTTCAAGCCGCCATCATCGGTACGGACCGCGTAGAGCGTGTCGCCCTCCTTGGCGTCGAGCAGGGCCAGCATCTCCGAGCTCAGCGTCACGACGGCCGAGTTGCCGACCTTGCGGATTTTCACTTCGATCATCTCGACCCCTCTCGGATATACATCTGGATATACGTCCTCCGGCGCAGTGCGTCAACACGGGCGGCCCTGCCCGACCCGTCTCAGCCCTCGCCGCGCCCGAGCACCCGGGTCTCGCGCAGCTGCGCCGCGACCGTGCCGATCCCCTCGATCCACCCCTCGATCCGCGTTCCGGGCTCGGCCCAGACCAGAGGGTTCAGCGATCCGGTGATCACCACCTGGCCCGGCACCAGCCCGTCATGCTCGCGCGCCGCGAGCTTGGCCGCCGCGCTCAGAGATCTCAGCGCCGAGCCGCCCTGCACCGCCGCCGCGCCGTCGAGCACCACGCGGCTGCCCATGACGAGCCGTCCCCGCACGGTGGAATCGTCGCCGCCGCCCCAATCCGGTGCGGTCTCGCCCACTACGAGCCCCCAGTTGATCTGCAGATCGGCGAGCTTGACCAGCGCCTCGGCGGCGCGCGGCCCGGCGATCCGGCTCTGCACCAGTTCCAGCGCGACCACCGGCTCGGCCCGGCGCACGAGATCGCGGCCCGCCATCTCGAGAATGCGAAAGCCGATCTCCAGCTCGATCCCGAGCGCGCCGTCGGCCCGGATCTCGGCGCCGCTCTCGTAGACCCGGTCGCCCCGGATCGGCGCAACGATGCGCGGCGCGGAGCCCTGCTGCCCGGTCTTGAAGCCGCCGGGCGGGCCGAAATAGCGGATGACCCGGCGCTGCACGTCATAGGCCTCGTCCGCCGTTTGCGGCGTGTCGTCGGACGGCATGGTCGCGACGCGGGTCTCATGCGCGACGATCAGCGCGCGGGCGAGCCGTTCGGTCATGTCGCCGCCTCGAGCGCCGCCACCATCTCCTGCGCGGCGGCGATCAGCGGATGGACCAGGGGCACCGGGCTGCGGTCGGCCAGGCGCAGGCCCGCCTCGGCCAGGGGACCGCCGCCGATGATCACGCGCTCCGCGCCCGCCGCCGCCGCCTCCCTCACCGCGCCCAGAAGGCCCGCATCGAGCGCCGCGCGGTCGCGGGTCAGTGCCACGGGGTCAGAGCTTGCCGCGAAGAACGAGCCGACATAGTCGCCCCCGGCGCCGCGCATGAGGGCGTCGATCCGGTCTTGTAGCTCGGGCGTCGTGGTCGCGACGGCGAACCGCGCCCCGAGGCCCGAGGC
>NZ_JBHTMU010000036.1:0-40707 GCF_042679605.1 Litorisediminicola beolgyonensis | reverse complement strand
CGACGGGCCGCGGCGGCGGCAGCGCGGCGGTCTCGCGCCCGCCCGCGAGAACCGGGCGCACCACGAAAAGTCCGAGCCCCAGCGCCACCGCGCCCAGGATCGCCATCTGCAGAAGCGTCATCGGATCGAGCGCCAGCTGCGACAGCCAGGACGGCGTCAGCGCCGGAGTGCCGAGCCCGTCGGGCCGGTCGAAGGGCAGCGAGCGGATAGTGATCACGTCGCCCCGCTCGGCGTCGAACCCGACCGCCGAGCCCACGAGATCGCGCAGCGCCTCCTGCTCGGTCTCGGCCATCGGTACAAATTGCGGCGTGCCGCTCGCATCCGGCGCGTAGCTGCCGTTGACGAGCACCGCCACCGTGATCCGCCGGATCGCCCCGGGCGCCCTCGTGACCTCGCGCATGGTCTCGGACACCTCGAAATTCAGCCGCTCGCGCGTCTCGGTCTCCTGGCTCGAGGAACTGTCGCCCCCCGCCGCATCGCCATCGGGGAGGTTCGAGGCCACCGTGACATCGCCGCCGCCCTGGTCCTGGCTCTGCTCGCTGCGCTCCTCGGAATCCGAGCTGATCACCACGCGCCCCTCGGGATCGAAGCGGCGCTCGACGATCTGCTCGGTCTCGGTCACCGTGTCGAGGCTCAGCTCCACCACCGCGTTGCCCATGCCGACCCGCGCCTCGACCAGCCGCTGCACGCGGTCGCGCAGCTCCGCGACCCGGTCCGCGGTCGATCCCTCGCCCTCCTCCTCGGGGCCGACGAGGCCCGACTGGCTGTCGATCACCGACACGTCCGAGGGCGCCAGCCCCGGCACCGCCGAGGCGACGAGGAACCGGATCGCCCGCGCCTGCTCCTGCGTCACCGGGCTGCCCTGCGCCGTGACCGAGACCGAGGCCGTGGGCGTGACCGAGCGCTGGAACGGGTTGGCGCTCGAATTGGCGATATGCACCCGCGCCTGCGCGATATGCGGGCTGGCGACGAGGGTGCGCGCCAGCTCGCCCTCCTTGGCGCGCCAATAGGCGGCGTCGAACATCTGCGAGGTCGTCCCGAACCCCGTCAGCCCGTCCAGAAGCTCGTAACCATGCGCGCCATTGGCGGGCAGCCCCTCGCCCGCGAGGCTCAGCCGCAGCCCGTCCCGCTCGGTCGCGGGCACGAAGATCGCGCCGCCCCGGATGTCATAGGGAATGTCGCGCGCATCGAGCGCAGTCACGACCTCGCCCGCATTGGCGGGCTCGAGCCCCGCGTAAAGCAGCACCATCCGCGGCGCCGAAGCCAGCCGCGCCAGGCCCAGAACCGCGACAAAGACCGCAAGCGTGGCGGCGATCACGATGACGCGGCGGCGCATGCTGAGCGCGGTCCAGACTGCAAGCATCTGCTGCACGGGCATTCCCCAAGAGATTCCGACCGATTTCTTCGGACAGCCCATCTTTCATCGCCGCGTCTTAACAATCGGTTAGCTCCTTGCGGATAATTTGGTCCCGAGCCGCGACAGGAGCGCCCGGAATGACCGACATGACCGCCGACAGCCCTCCCAAGGGGTCAAAACTGCCGCTGATCCTCGGTCTGATCCTCGCGCTTCTGGGGGCTGGGGGGGGCTATTACGCGGTGATCGCGGGGCTCCTGCCCGTGGGTCACGGCGACGCGGGCGCGTCCCACACCGAGGCGGAGAAAAGCCTCCTGCCCTCGCGCCACGACGTCTCGCCCCTGGGCGACATCGCCTTCGTCGACCTGCCGCCGCTCGTGGTGTCGCTCAATCCCAGCTCCTCGGCCTCGCATCTGCGCTTCACCGCGACGCTCGAGGTGCCGCGCGACGCCGAAGCCGAGGTGCGCGAGGTCCAGCCGCGGATTCTCGACGCGATGAACGGCTATCTCCGCGCGCTCGACCCCAAGGATTTTGAAAGCCGCGGGGCCTTGATGCTGGTGCGCTCGCAACTGGTGCGGCGGATCGAACTGGTGATCGGGCCCGAGCGCCTGCGCGATCTCCTCGTGCTCGAATTTGTCCTGGATTGAAGGGGGACCGATGGAACTGATTGCGGATGCGCTGCTGGTCGCCGGGGCTCTGGGCGCGGGGTTCTACTGCTTCGTGCTCTCGCGCCGGCTGACCCGGTTCAACGATCTCGAATCCGGCATGGGCGGCGCTGTCGCCGTGCTCTCGGCGCAGGTCGACGACATGACCCGCACGCTCTCGGCGGCCCAGCGCTCGGCCGGCGCATCGACCGAGTCGCTGGCCGAGCTGACCGCGCGGGCCGAAAGCGTGGCCAAGCGGCTGGAGCTGATGGTCGCCTCGCTGCACGACATCCCCCACGACCCCGATTCGCAGAGCCTCCGCCGGACCACCGATGCCGTGCATGAAGACGCGCGCGGACAGCCCGTCCCGCGCGTGATCGCCTCCGGTGGCAGCGACGCGCCCGACGACCCCGACGAAGACGACAGCCCCGAGCCCGTCTTCGCCCGCCGCAGCAGTGGCGCGGCATGAATGCGGTCGCGCGCATCGCGCGCAGGCGCACCCGGCGCGGCCGCAGCACGCTCAGCGTGGTCGGCGGCTTCCTTCTGGGCTCCGCGCTCCTGCGGCTCGCCATGGGGGCGGGCGATGTCGTCGCACAAGCCGCGCAGGCCGCCGACGAAAGCGGCCAGGATGGCGCTGTCGCCGAAGGCCCGACACCCCTCAGTGAAGGCAACAAGCTCCTCGAAGCGCTCGCCCGCCGCGACGCCCGCATCGCCGAGCGCGAGGCCGCGCTCGACATCCGCGCCCAGGCACTCAAGCTCGCCGAGACCGAGATCGAGAAACGCCTCGACGTTCTGGCCGAGGCCGAGGCGAAGCTGCGCCAGACCCTCGACGCCGCTTACGGGGCCTCCGCCCGCGATGTCGCGCAACTGACCGATGTCTACGCCAACATGAAGCCCCGCGAGGCCGCAGCCCTCTTCGCCGAGATGGACCCCGAGTTTGCCGCAGGCTTCCTCGCCCGGATGAAGCCCGAACAGGCCGCGGCGATCCTTGCCGGGCTGCCGCCGCGCAACGCCTACACGATCTCGGTCATGCTCGCCGGGCGGAACGCCGACGTGCCGACCGAGTAGGCTTGTGACCACCCCGCTCCGGCCCTAGCGTGGCGCCAAAGGAGCGCCGCGATGCAGGACCCGTCCAAGGACAGCGTGACCACCCACCAGGCGGCCGAGGATGCTCGCAACGACCACATCCTGATCTGGCTCGACGGCGCCCTGAAACCCCGGGCCGAGGCGCTGGTCTCGGTCTACGATTCCGGCTTCATGCTCGGCGACGGGGTGTGGGAGGGTCTGCGGCTTTACGAGGGCCACTGGGCCTTTCTCGACGACCATCTCGACCGGCTCTTCGAAGCCGCCAAAGCCATCGACCTCGAGATCGGCCTCGACCGCGACGGCCTGAAATCAGCGCTCGAAGAGACCCGCGCTGCCAACGGCATGACCACCGACGCCCATGCAAGGCTGATGGTCACCCGTGGCGTCAAGACCCGGCCCTTCCAGCACCCGGGCCTCTCGCGACAGGGCCCGACCATCGCAATCATCATGGAGCATTCCCGCCCCAGCCTGCCGCGCCCGATCCGGCTCGCCACCGTGGCGCAGGTCCGCGGCCTGCCGATGTCGCAGGACCCCAAGCTCAATTCCCACAGCAAGCTCAACTGCATCCTCGCCTGCATCGCCGCCGAGAAGGCCGGGGCCGACGAGGCGTTGATGCTCGATCCGCATGGCTTCGTGAACACCACCAACGCCTGCAATTTCTTCATCGTCCGCAAGGGCGCGGTTTGGACCTCGACCGGCGATTACTGCATGAACGGCATCACCCGCGCCAAGGTGATCGACCTCTGCCGCGCGAACGACATCCCGATCCACGAGAAGAACTTCTCGCTGACCGAGACCTACTCCGCCGACGAGGCCTTCCTTACCGGCACCTTCGGCGCCCAGACCCCCGTGGGCGAGATCGACGGGCGGCGGATCGGCATCGGCGAGATCGGGCCGGTGACCGAACGGCTGCGCGCCCTCTACCGCGACCTCGTCGCCCGCGAGGCCGCAAGATGACCGCGCCCCGCCGCATCGCGATGTGGTCGGGGCCGAGGAACCTCTCGACCGCGATGATGTATGCCTTCGCCGCGCGCGGCGACTGCCACGCCGTCGACGAGCCCTTCTACGCCGCCTATCTCGCGCGGACCGGCAAGGACCACCCGATGCGCGACGAGATCCTCGCCTCCCAGCCGCAGGACCCGCGCGCCGTGATCGACGCGCTGACCGGCCCGGTCCCCGGCGGCAAGCCGGTCGCCTATCACAAGCACATGGCCC
Organism: Litorisediminicola beolgyonensis; assembly: GCF_042679605.1. Taxonomy (NCBI): domain Bacteria; kingdom Pseudomonadati; phylum Pseudomonadota; class Alphaproteobacteria; order Rhodobacterales; family Paracoccaceae; genus Litorisediminicola; species Litorisediminicola beolgyonensis. Next base: position 36,408 of record NZ_JBHTMU010000036.1, on the reverse strand, counting down.
AGCACATGATCCCCGGCATCCCGCGCGACTGGATCGCGGGCTGCACCAACGTCTTCCTGATCCGCCACCCGGCCCGGGTGCTCGCCAGCTTCGCCGCGAAATACGAAAACCCCACGCTCGACGATATCGGCTTTCTCCAGCAGCAGGCTCTCTTCGACGAGTTGCGCGCCGCGGGCGAACGGGCGGTGGTGATCGACAGCGCCGATATCCGCCGCGACCCCGAGGCGATGATCCGCGTCCTCTGCGACGCCATCGACCTGACCTTCGATCCCGCCATGCTGTCCTGGCCCGAGGGCGGCCACCCGGCCGACGGCGTCTGGGCCCGGGTCTGGTACGGTGCCGTGCACCGCTCGACCGGGTTCGCCGGTCCCGAGGGCGATCTGCCCCAGGTCACCGGCGCCCTCGCCCCAATGGTCGCGGCGGCGCTTCCGGCCTATGACGCGCTCGCCGCCGAAAAGCTCACGCTCTCGTGATCACGGTTTTCTGAAACTCTCTCCGACCGCCTCTCGTGGCTCTGCATGTCACACCGGCGGAGACCCGTCGGATCAACGACCCGACTTAGGAGAGACCGATATGAAGACCCTGTTCACCACCACCGCCCTGATCCTGTCCGCTGGCATGGCACACGCCGCCGCCCACGGCATGACCCCCGCCATCACCGCCGCCGACCAGAGCGTCGAGAACGGCGTCGTCAGCGCCGAGACCATCACCGCGACCGAGAACGGCTGGCTGGTCGTGCACCGCACCGATGCCGAGATGAAGCCCGGCCCCGTGGTCGGCTACGCGCCCATCCGCGCAGGCGAGACCGCCGATGTCGCCGCCATCCTGCAGGAGCCGGTCGCCGCGGGCGAGATGCTGATGCTCATGGTTCACTCTGAAGCGGGCGGCAAGGAAACCGGCGTCTTCGAATACACGCTCGGCGCCAAGGAAGACGGCCCGATCCGCGTCGACGACCAGCTCGTTATGACCGTGATCACCGCGCAGTAACGCGCGCCTCGCGAACACTCGCGGGGTCCGTGGATGCAAGATTAACCAAGCGGCCCCGCGAGAGCCGCCCGGTGCGCCGCCGCGCCGGGCGGCAATATCACGTCTGGAGCGCTGTCTGCGCCAGCGGGCAGCGCGCCCCGCCGTAAAGCCGCTCGAGCACCTCCGAGGACACCCCGGGCGCACCCGGCACCGCCTCGAACAAGGTCATGGACGAGCGCAGCTTGAGCGCGTCGACCGACCCGAGAACCTCGTCAGGCGGCGTCCCCTCATGGGACAGCATCAGCTCCGCCGCCTCGGTGAGGCGAGCGCGGAGCGTGTCATGGGCCAGATAGCGCCGCGCCTCCTCCAGCCCCGAGAGCCCGTATTCGCGTGCACGCGGCGAACGGCCCAGCGATGCGAGCTGCGGAAAGACCCACCAGATCCAGTGCGTCTCCTTGCGCCCCGCCCGCAACTCGTCGGTCACGCTGCCCCAGCAGGCGTTCTGTGCCGTCAGAAAATCGTCGAGGCTGACCATAGAGACAAGACTAGCGCGCCGCGCTCACTTGAGAAGCTGCGCCAGCTTCATCGCCACCGACATATCGCCCGAGACCTTGAGTTTGCCCATCGCAAAGGCGGTCATCGGGTTGAGCTGCCCGCGGATCAGCTTGCCCAGATTGTCCTCGCTGATGCGGATGGTGCAATCGGCAGGCTGATCGGCCAGATAGGCGGTGCCGCCGTCGAGCGTGATCGCCCCGGCCTCGCCGCAGTCGAATTTCAGGCTGTCCGACAGCGGCGCGCGGTCCAGCCCGCGCTGCATCTTCTCGGCGATCTCGGTAAGCGTCATGGCGGTCTCCCAGTCTTCGTCCGGGCGACAAGACCCGCCAAGCGCGCGGCTGGCAATCGTGACGTCAGGTCGGATGGTCGCCCGTTTTCATCCGTCGCAGGAACAGCCGGGACCCGATCACGACGGGCAGGACGACAGGCGCTTCACCCAAGCACCCCTGAGGGATCGGCCAGCCGCCACGCGACCGGCCGAAACCGAAGATCAGCCCTTCAGCCGCCGGTCGCGCGCGGCGAGCAGCTTCAGGCGCAGGGCGTTGAGCTGGATGAAGCCCGCCGCGTCCTTCTGGTCATAGGCGCCGGCATCGTCCTCGAAGGTGACATGCGCCTCGGAGTAGAGCGAATGCTCGGACCAGCGGCCCACCGTTCGCGCGAGGCCCTTGTAGAGCTTCAGCCGCACCGTGCCGGTGACATGGGTCTGGCTCTCATCGATGGCCGCCTGCAGCATCCGCCGCTCGGGGCTGAACCAGAAGCCGTTGTAAATCAGCTCCGCGTAGCGCGGCATCAGCTCGTCCTTCAGATGCGCCGCGCCCCGGTCGAGCGTGATCTGCTCGATGCCGCGATGCGCCTCCAGCAGGATCGTGCCGCCCGGCGTCTCGTAGATGCCGCGGGATTTCATGCCCACGAAGCGCCCCTCGACCAGGTCGAGCCGCCCGATCCCGTGGGTCCGGCCGTATTCGTTGAGCTTGGTCAGAAGCGCCGCGGGAGAAAGCGCCTCGCCGTTGATCGACACCGCGTCGCCGCGCTCGAAACCGACTTCGATGAACTCGGGCGTGTCGGGCGCATCCTCGGGATGGACCGTGCGCTGGTAGACATAGTCAGGCGCGTCATCGGCGGGGTTCTCCAGCACCTTGCCCTCGGAGGAGGTGTGCAGGAGGTTCGCGTCGACCGAGAACGGCGCCTCGCCGCGCTTGTCCTTGGCGATGGGGATCTGGTTCTCCTCGGCAAAGGCCAGGAGCTTGGTGCGCGAGGTCAGGTCCCAGAGCCGCCAGGGCGCGATCACCTTGATGTCGGGGTTGAGCGCATAGGCCGCAAGCTCGAACCGCACCTGGTCGTTGCCCTTGCCGGTCGCGCCATGGGCCACCGCATCGGCACCGGTCTCGGCGGCGATCTCGACGAGACGCTTCGAGATCAGCGGCCGCGCGATCGAGGTACCCAAGAGGTAGAGCCCCTCGTAGACCGCGTTGGCGCGGAACATCGGGAAGACGAAATCGCGCACGAACTCTTCGCGAATGTCCTCGATATAGATGTTCTCGGGCTTGATCCCGAGCATCTCGGCCTTCTGCCGTGCCGGCTCGAGCTCTTCGCCCTGGCCCAGATCGGCGGTGAAGGTGACGACTTCGCAGCCATATTCGGTCTGCAGCCATTTCAGGATAATCGAGGTGTCGAGACCGCCGGAATAGGCGAGGACGACTTTCTTCGGCGCGGACATGGGACGCTCCCCCGGGGTGTTGCTCGGCGGCGCGCTTAGCGGGTTTTGGCCCGAACGGCAAGCGCGCGAGCCTTGGGGGCGCCGCGGGCCCGTGCTAGCCAGACGCGAGCAGCGATGAAGGAGACCTCGATGCTGGGATGGGAGATTTTCCGCCACGCGGTGCGCATGGTGTTCCGCAATTTCCACGACGCGCTGCGGGTCTCGGCGGTGCTCTACCTCGTGCAGGTGGCCGCCTCGCTCTGGGTCGAGACCGCCATGCCGAAAGGCGCGCGCGACGGCGACGCGTTCGAGATGATCCCCGTCGGCAGCCTGACCACCGCGCTCTTTCTGGGCGTGGCCGCGGTGATCTCCAGCCTCTGGATCGCGGTCGCCTGGCACCGCTTCGTCCTGGCCGAGGAATACCCGAGCGGCTGGCTTCCGCGCTGGCACGGCGACCGCATGTTCGCCTATTTCGGCTGGGGCATCGCGATCAGCCTGATCGTGCTCTTCGGTGCGGTCCTCATGACCATCCCGGTGAGCGTTCTGGTCATGCTCATGCCGCCGCTCGCGATCTTCATGCCCTTCGCCTTCACCTTCTTCGCGGCCTGGTTCGGCTTCCGGCTGTCGATCAAGCTGCCCGCCGTGGCGATGGGCAACCCGTTGAAACTGAGCGAGGTCTGGGAGCGCACCTCGGGCAGCACCGGCACCTTCCTCGTCCTCGCGCTCTGCACCCTGGGCGCGATCGTGGCGGTCTCGGTCATCCCCGCCGTGCTCGGGACCGCCGCGCCCTCGCTCGCCTTCGCCCTCGGCGCGATCGCCAACTGGGTCGTCACCATGGTCGGAATCTCGATCCTGACCACGCTCTACGGCGTCTATATCGAGGGGCGGCGCCTCGGCTGACGCTTGCCCCGGCGCGGCGTTTCGGCGAAAGACCAAGGATGACCGAGGATCAGCCCGATTTCATCGCCAAAGCCCGCGCCGCCGCCGAGGCGCTGCGCGCGGTCTTTCCGCCGACGCCGCTTCTGCGCAATGCCCATCTGTCTGATCTCTACGGCGCCGATATCTGGCTCAAGCGCGAGGATCTCGCGCCGGTGCGCTCCTACAAACTGCGCGGCGCCTTCAACGCCATGCGCAAGCGCCCCGAGCAGGACCTCTTCGTCTGCGCCAGCGCCGGGAACCACGCGCAGGGCGTGGCCTTCATGTGCGCCGAGTTCGGCAAGCGCGGCGTGATCTTCATGCCGGTGACGACGCCGCAGCAGAAGATCCAGAAGACCCGGATCTTCGGCGGAGACCAGATCGAGATCCGCCTGACCGGCGACTATTTCGACGACACGCTCCGCGCCGCGCAGGAGTATTGCGCCGAGGCGGGCGGGCATTTCCTGTCGCCCTTCGACGACGAGGACGTGATCGAGGGCCAGGCCTCGGTCGCCGCCGAGATCGAAGAGGTGCTGGGCCGCGCGCCCGATCACCTTGTCGTGCCGGTGGGCGGCGGCGGGCTCTCGGCCGGGTGCCTGGGCTATTTCGGCACGCGCTGCCAGTGGAGCTTCGTGGAGCCCGCGGGCGGCGCCTGCCTGCAGGCCGCGCTCCGCGCGGGCAAGCCGGTGCGGCTCGAGACCGTGAACACCTTTGCCGACGGCGCGGCGGTGGCGCAGATCGGCGCGCGCACCTTCGCGAGGCTCAAGGGCGTCGGGCTCGCCTCGTCGCTGACCATCCCCGAGGACCGCATCTGCACGACCATGCTCGAGATGCTGAATGTCGAGGGCATCGTGCTCGAGCCCGCGGGCGCGCTCGCCATCGACGCGCTCAAGGATCTGGGCCAGGCGATTCGCGGGCGCACCGTGGTCTGCATCGCCTCGGGCGGCAATTTCGATTTCGAGCGCCTGCCCGAGGTCAAGGAGCGCGCCCAGCGCTTCTCGGGCGTGAAGAAATACTTCATCCTGCGCCTTCCGCAGCGCCCCGGCGCGCTCAAGGATTTCCTGAGCACGCTCGGCCCCGAGGACGACATCGCGCGGTTCGAGTATCTGAAGAAATCGGCGCGCAATTTCGGCTCGGTCCTGATCGGGATCGAGACCTCGCGCACCGAGAATTTCGATGCGCTCTTTGCGCAGATCGACGCCAAGGGCCTGACCTATCGCGACATCACCGAAGACGAGATCCTGGCCGAGTTCCTGATCTGAGCCTCATGCCGCGCGGCCTTGCGAAAGTCCTTCGAAAAGCGCGCTGCGGGACGCCTCGAACAGCGATCTGACATCGGTGACCAGCGCCGCGGGCGCGCGCCCGTCGCGCGCGGCGACCTCGCCCTCACTGCAAGCCCTCGCCAGGTCGCGGAACCCGAGGTTCAGCGTGCCGCCCTTGAGGAAATGCATCTGCGCCGCCATCCGATCCGGCGCGCCGACCGCGACATCGAGAACCGCAAGCGCCTCTGCCATTTCGTCGAGGAAGATCTCGACCACCTCGTCGAACCCGTCCGCGCCGACATCGTCGCGCAGCTCGGCCACCCTGACCCAATCGATCATCCTGAACTCGCATCCCGTAAAGGCCCCCGGACGCCACCTTTGCGCGAGAAGGGTGAAAACCGCGTTAGCCGGACGGGATCCGATGCGTCGCATTTTAGAGTTCAGCGCCCGTTAAGACCTTCGCCGTATGTCTGGCAGGGTCACCTCAGGACGCATGTTCATCGCAATGCCCACGCTCACCGCCGCCGTCCGCCCGGACGTCACAGACAGCACGACCCCAAGCCTCGGCGCAGGGGTGATCCGGCATGTCCTCGTCGTCGATGACAGCCCCAGCCAGCGCGAACTCCTGAGCCGCCTGATCCGCCGCTGGGGCTTCGACGTCCGCTCCGCCGCCTCCGGAGCCGAGGCGCTCGCGCTCTGCCGCGAACAGCCGCCGGACATGGTGTTTTCCGACTGGATGATGCCCGGCATGGACGGGCTGGAGTTCTGCCGCCGCTTCCGGCGCTTTACCGGGCCGGAATACGGGTATTTCACTCTTATCACCTCGAAAAGCGACAAGACCGAGATCGCGCAGGGGCTCGATGCCGGCGCCGACGATCTTCTGGTCAAGCCGCTCAATGCCGAGGAACTGCGCGCGCGCATCTCCGCCGGGGCGCGTCTGGTCGCGATGCAGCGCGAGCTGGCCGCGAAAAGCCGCGACCTCGCCGAGACGCTGGAGCGGTTGCAGGAGGCCTATGACACGCTCGACCGCGACCTCCGGCAGGCGCGGCGCATTCAGGAAAGCCTGGTCCCGGACCGCGAACGCCGCTTCGGGCCGCACCGGGTCAGCCTGATGCTGCAGCCCTGCGGCCATGTCGGCGGCGATCTCGTGGGCGTGGTCAGCCCGGGGCTGGGGCGGATCGGGCTCTACGGGCTCGACGTCTCGGGCCACGGCATCACCTCGGCGATGGTCGCGGCACGCGTGGCGGGCTACCTGAACGACGCGTTCCCTGAACAGAACCTCGCCATGTCGCCGCGCGGCGCGTTCTACGCCCTCCAGCCCCCGGCCGAGGTCGCGTCGCGGCTGAACCGGCGGCTCACGACCGATCCCGGCGTCGAGGAATACCTGACCCTCTGCTACGCCACCGTCGACTTCGCACAAGGCCGGGTGGAGCTGGTGCAGGCGGGACATCCGCCGCCGCTCCTGATCCGCGCCGATGGCACGCTTGAGTTCCTGGGCTCGGGCGGTCTGCCCATCGGGCTTGTCGACCACGTCACCCATGACAGCCTGAAACTCACCCTGGCACCGGGCGACCGGCTCCTGATCTATTCCGACGGGCTGACCGAGACGGAGACGCGGGATGGCAGCCTTCTGGGCGAAGACGGGCTGACCGCGCTCGTCCGCGAAGCGCTGCCGCTCTGCGGGTCGGAGTTCCTCGGCGCGCTCTTCAACGGCGCGCTGGCCACGATGAAGCGGCGGGATCTGCCGGCCGACGACATCTCGGCGGCGCTTCTGGAGTTCGGGGCATGAGCGCGGGACACCCCGCGGGGCCCGAGTTGACAGCTGACAACTTTGTACGGTTTCGCCCCTACAGAAACCGCCGCACGAAGGCCCGGTCGCCGGGATTGCCGAGGCGACGGGCGGCCTCGGCCACGGGCATCCAGCGCGCCAGGTGGTCGGGCTCGGACGGCGCGTCGAGCCGAAGCACCGGACGGGCGACGAAAACCGTACAGAGTTTCTCGGCCCAGAGATCGTATTCCGGCATGTAGGTGAAGCGCCGGAACGCCCCGAGCCTGCGCGGCGCGGCGATGCGCCAGCCGGTTTCCTCGAAGACCTCGCGATGAAGCGCGGAGAGCGCGGATTCGCCCGGGTCGATGCCGCCTCCGGGCAGCTGGAACTCGCGCTCGGGCACCCTCTGCCAGGTCAGGAGCAGCGCATCGTCCCGGGGCAGGATCGCGTAGACGCCGGGGCGCAGCACGTAGCGGCGGCCGGGGTCGGGTCGGGCTCCGTAGCGTCGGATCACGGGAACGGGGTCTCCTCGCGCCAGAAAAGGCCTTGCCTTGGGGTGGGTTTTGCGGCGGCGCGTCCCTCCCTATATAGGCTACTCTATGCCAATCCGCGGCAAACAAGGAAACCCCATGAGCTTCGGCACCAAACTCGCCTGGGACGACACCGTCCTGCCCTTCCAGCTGGACCGCTCGGACATCCGGGGCCGCGTCGCGCGGCTCGACGGGGTGCTCGACGGGATCCTCAAGCAGCACGACTACCCGCCCCAGGTCGAGGCGCTGGTGGCCGAGATGGCGCTGCTCACGGCGCTGATCGGGCAAACCATGAAGCTGCGCTGGAAACTGTCGCTTCAGGTCCAGTCCAAGGGGCCGGTGCGGATGATCGCCACCGATTTCTACGCCCCCGAGACCGAGGACGCGCCCGCGCGCATCCGCGCCTATGCGAGCTATGACCGCGACAAGCTGACCGACGGCGCGCCGATCGAGCAGGTGGGCGAGGGCTATTTCGCCATCCTGATCGACCAGGGCCGCGGCACGACGCCCTACCAGGGGATCACGCCGCTCACGGGCGAGTCGCTCAAAAGCGCGGCCGAGGCCTATTTCGCGCAGTCCGAGCAGCTTCCGACGCGCTTCCAGCTCAGCTTCGGCCGCTCGACCGAGCGCGGCGGGGTGGAACACTGGCGCGCCGGCGGGATCATGGTGCAGCACATGCCCCCCGCCTCGCCCTTCGCGAGCGGAGAGGGCGGCTCGGGCGTGGGCGGGCTTCTGACCGCCGATGACATTCTCGACGAGGACGAGGGCGAGAACTGGCGCCGGGTCAATTTCCACCTCGACACGGTCGAGGAGATGGAGCTGATCGGCCCGCAGCTGCCGCCGACCGACCTTCTGGTGCGGCTCTTTCACGAAGAGGGCCCGCGGGTCTTCGACGCGCTGCCGGTGCGCTTCGGCTGCACCTGCTCGGAGGACCGGGTCCGGCAATCGCTGTCGATCTACTCGGCGCGGGACATCGAGAAGATGACCACCGACGAGGGCATCGTGACCGCCGATTGCCAGTTCTGCGGCGCCCATTACGAGCTCGATCCCGCCACCGTGGGCTTCGAGGCCGAGGGGCATGGAGAGGCGTGAGGGGCTGGCGCGGCTCGAGGCCGCGCTTGCACGCGACACGCCCGCCTCGTCGGATTTCGACCTGAACCCCGAGGTTGTCCTGCCCGCGGGCCGCACGCTGCGGCCTGCGGGTGTGCTCGTGCCGGTGCTCGCGACCGGCGACCACCTGCGCCTGATCCTGACCAAGCGCTCGCCGCGGCTCGCCCATCACCCGGGCCAGATCGCGTTTCCGGGCGGCAAGGTCGATCCCGGCGACCGCGACGTGACCGATGCGGCGCTGCGCGAGGCGCATGAGGAGATCGGGCTGGCGCGCGACAGCGTCCGCATTCTCGGCACGCTGCCAAGCCACGAGACCGTCACCGGCTTCACCATGACGCCGGTCGTGGGGCTGATCGAGGCGCCCTTCGACCCGATCCCCGAGCCCGGCGAGGTGGCCGAGGTCTTTACGGTGCCGCTCGCCCATGTCGCCGATCCGGCGCGCTACGCGGTGCAGTTCCGGCGCTGGCGCGGGCAGCGGCGGCATTACTACACGGTGCCCTACGGGCCCTACTACATCTGGGGCGCGACGGCGCGGGTCCTGCGCGGGCTCGCGGGCCGGATGTCGGCATGAGGATCGACGCGCCCTGGCTGTCCGCCGCGCCGGTGCAGCGCGCGCTGGGGCGCCTGACCGGGGCCGGTCACGAGGCCTTCGTGGTGGGCGGCTGCGTGCGGAACGCGCTTCTGGGCGTGCCGGTCGCGGATGTCGACATCGCCACGTCGGCGCGTCCCGAGGCGGTCATGGCCCTCGCGGGCGACGGGATAAAGGCGGTGCCGACGGGGATCGAGCACGGCACGGTGACGCTGGTGATCGACGGCCAGCCCTTGGAGGTCACGACATACCGCGCCGATGTCGAAACCGACGGGCGCCGGGCGGTGGTGCGGTTCTCCGATACGCTCGAAGAGGACGCGGCACGGCGGGATTTCACCATGAACGCGCTCTATGCCGATGCCTCGGGAGAGGTGCACGATCCGCTGGGCGGGCTGCCCGATCTTCTGGCGCGGCGGGTGCGGTTCGTGGGCGACGCGGCGACGCGGCTGGCCGAGGATTACCTGCGCGCGCTGCGGTTCTTCCGCTTCGCCGCCTGGTATGGCGACCCGGACGAGGGCCTCGATGCCGAGGCGCTGGCCGCGATTGCCGCGGATCTGGACGGGCTCGACCGTCTGTCGCGCGAACGGGTGGGCCACGAGATGCGCCGCCTCCTGGCCGCGCCCGACCCCGCGCCCGCGGTTGCGGCGATGGCGCAGACCGGGGTGCTGGCACGGCTCCTGCCCGGGACCGAGGCGCGGGTGCTCCCGGTACTCGCGCATCTCGAAGAGATGGCGGGGCTCGCGCCCGATCCGATCCGGCGGCTTGCGGCGCTCGGCCCCGTGTCAGGCGACGACCTGAGGCTGTCGCGCGCCGAGGCGCGGCAGCTCGAAGAGCTGCGGGGCGGGATCGGCAGCGCCGAGGGTATCGCCGAGATCGGCTATCGCCACGGTGCGGCCACGGCGCGGGACGTGGCGCTGTTGCGGGCGGCGGTCTTCGAGACGCCGCTCGATCCCGGGGCGCTCAGAGCGGCGGACCAGGGCGCCGGGGCGCGGTTTCCGCTGGCCGCCAAGGACCTCATGCCCGCGCTCGAGGGCGCGGCGCTCGGCGCGGAATTGCGGCGTCTCGAGGCCGCCTGGATCGCCTCGGGGTTCACCCTCGACCGGGCCGGGCTTCTGGCGATGGCCCGGCGCTGACACACGAGGGTGACATCGCGCGCGTTTCGGGGTATGAGCGTCCCCGGAACACCGGAGGTGACAGAATGGATAATGCACGGACCCCACGCCGCCCAAGCTGACGGTCGCCTCGTGCATTGAGGGGCCCGAACGCGCCCCGCCTCTTCCTTCTGTCCCAGTTCATTTTCCCGAAAGCCCGGCCCATGTTCCGCTTCTTTGAGACCGCCGTCGATCCCTATACCCCCCATGCCGCGTCCGACCGTCCGCCCAGCGGGCTCTGGCCCTGGCTGATCGAGCACAGCCGCCCCTACAAGCGGCTTCTCTGGATCGCGGGCATCCTGTCGGTCCTCGTGGCCGGGGTCGAGATCGCGCTGATCTGGGCGATGGGCTGGGTGGTCGATATCCTTGCCGCCGGACCCGAGGCGGTCTGGCGCGACCATGGCACGACGCTCCTCCTCCTTGGCGCGGCACTTCTGGTTGTCCGGCCGCTCCTGCAGGCGCTTGACGTGCTGGTCCTGAACAACGCCATCCTGCCGGGGTTCGTCAGCCATGTCCGCTGGCGGTCGCACCGGCACGTGCTGCGCCAGTCGGTCGGCTGGTTCGAGGACGATTTCGCGGGCCGGATCGCCAATCGGGTGATGCAGACACCGTCGGCAGCGGGCGAGGCGGTGTTCCAGATCTTCGACGCGCTGGCCTTTGCGCTGGCCTATGTCGCCGGGGCCGCGGTGCTGCTCGGGCAATCCGAGCCCTTCCTCGCGCTGCCGCTTCTGGCGTGGTTCGGGCTGTATCTGGGGCTAATGAGCTGGACGATCCGCCGGATCGGACCGGCCTCGAAACGCGCCTCGGACGCGCGAAGCGCGCTGACCGGGCGGATCGTCGACAGCTACACCAACATTCACGCGGTCAAGATGTTCGCCCATCACGACCGTGAAGAGGCCTATGGCACCGAGGCGATCGAGCGCACACGCGAGAGCTTTGCCGCCGAGATGCGGCTTTACACGCTGATGGACGTGATGCTGACCGGGCTGAACGGGCTCCTGATCGTCAGCGTCACCGGCATGGCGCTGTGGTTCTGGGGTCTCGGGACCGCCACGGTCGGCGCGGTGGCCGCGGCGGTGGCGCTCTGCCTCAGGCTCAACGCGATGACCGGCTGGATCATGTGGGCGCTGACCACCTTTTTCCAGCAGCTCGGGATCATCTCGGAGGGGCTCGAGAGCATCGCCGATCCGATCGCGCTGACCGATGCGCCGGGTGCCGCGCCGCTCACGCTGACCGAGGGGCGCATCCGCATCGAGGCGCTCAGCCACCATTACGGGCGCGGCGCGGGCGGGCTCGACCGGATCAGCCTCGAGATCGCGCCGGGCGAGAAGGTCGGGCTGGTCGGGCGCTCCGGCGCGGGCAAGTCGACGCTCGTGAAGCTGATGCTGCGCTTCTACGACGCCGAGGCGGGTCGCATCGTGATCGACGGGCAGGACATCGCGGGCGTGACGCAGGCGAGCCTCAGGCGCCAGATCGGCGTTGTACAGCAGGACTCGAGCCTTCTGCACCGGTCGATCCGCGAGAACATCCTTTATGGGCGGCCCGGGGCGAGCGAGGCCGAGATGATCGCCGCCGCGAAACAGGCGCAGGCGCATGATTTCATATCGGGGCTTGTCGATGCGGGCGGGCGGCGCGGCTATGACGCGCAGGTCGGCGAGCGGGGCGTCAAGCTCTCGGGCGGGCAGCGGCAGCGGATCGCGCTGGCGCGGGTGATCCTGAAGGACGCTCCGATCCTCGTGCTCGACGAGGCCACGAGCGCGCTCGACAGCGAGGTCGAGGCGGCGATCCAGGACACGCTCTACCGGATGATGGAGGGCAAGACGGTGATCGCCATCGCACACAGACTGAGCACCATCGCCCGGATGGATCGCATTGTCGTGATCGAGGACGGTCATGTGGCCGAAGACGGCCCGCATGAGAAGCTTTTGGCGGAGAAGGGCCTATATGCAGGGTTCTGGTCGCGCCAGTCCGGCGGGTTTCTCGACGCGGATCGGGACGACGCGACCGGCCGGAGCGACATATCGCAGGAGACCGCGTGACACCGACGCTGAAATTCGCCGACTGGATCGACCCGTTCGCCCCCGCCGGATCGCCTCCGCCGCAGACGCTGGCGAAGTTCTTCGGCTGGGCGCTCGCGGGGGCCTGGCCGGTCCTGGCGATGGCGGGCGCGCTGTCGATCGTGGCGGGCGTGATCGAGGTCGTCGCGGCGCTCATCCTCGGCCGGGTCGTGGACGCGGCGCTGGCCACGGACGCGGCCACGGTCTTTGCCGACGAGAGCGGCATCCTCTGGGCGTCGCTGGTGTTCTTCGTGCTTCTGAGACCGGCGATCTTCGGCGTCAGCTCGTATTTCCAGACGATCATGGTGCAGCCGAACCTGCTGAACCTCGTGCTGTCGCGGCTTCATCGGCACACGCTCGGCCAGTCGGTGACCTTCTTCGACAATGATTTCGCCGGGCGGATCAGCCAGAAGGAGATGCAGTGCAGCCGCGCGCTGACCGACGTGGTGATCGAGATGATCCACACGGTGCTTTTCGCGGTCGCCTCGGTCGTGGGGGCGATCCTGCTTCTGGGCACGGTCGACTGGCGGATCGCGGCCGGGCTTCTGGCCTGGATGGTGATCTACGGGCTGCTGATCCGCTACTACATGCCGCGCGTGCGGGTGCGGTCCAAGGCGCGGGCCGGGGCGCGGGCGATGGTCACGGGCCAGGTGGTCGACACGATCACCAATATCAAGACGGTCAAGCTCTTCGCCCATGCCGATCACGAGGACCGCGCCGCGCTGGGGGCGATGTCGGATTACCGCAACCGGGCGCTCGAGTTCGGGCAGGTCTCGGTGGCGTTCCGCTTCTGGCTGATGACGCTGGCGGGGCTCCTGCCGGTGCTCCTGGTGGGCGGCGCGCTCTGGTACTGGTCGCGGGGGCTCGTGAGCGCGGGCGACATCGCGGCGACGGGCGCGGTGGCGCTGAGGCTCGCGCAGATGACGGGCTGGGTCAGCTTCACGCTGATGGCGCTCTACTCGAACCTGGGCGAGGTCGAGGACGGGATGCGCACGCTCTCGCCGCCGCACCGGCTGGTCGACAAGCCCGGTGCGGGGGAGCTGACCGTGCCCGAGGGGCGGCTGCAGTTCGACGGACTGGGCTTCCGCTACGGGCGCGACGCGGGTGGGATCGAGCACATCAACCTCGACATCGCGCCGGGCGAGAAGGTCGGGCTGGTGGGCGCCTCGGGCGCGGGCAAGTCGACGCTCGTGGCGCTGCTTTTGCGGATGTACGACGCCGAGGAAGGCCGCATCCTGATCGACGGCCAGGACATCGCGGGCGTCACGCAGGAGAGCCTCAGGCGGAAGATCGGGATGGTCACGCAGGAGACCGCGATGTTCAACCGCTCGGCGCTCGACAATATCCGCTACGGGCGGCCCGATGCGAGCTTCGAGGAGGTCGTGGCCGCGGCGCGGAAGGCCGAGGCGCACGAGTTCATCGAGGGCATGCAGGACCACAAGGGGCGGCGCGGCTACGAGGCGCATCTGGGCGAGCGCGGCGTCAAGCTCTCGGGCGGGCAGCGCCAGCGGATCGCGCTGGCGCGCGCGATCCTGAAGGACGCGCCGATCCTGGTCCTGGACGAGGCGACGAGCGCGCTCGACAGCGAGGTCGAGGCGGCGATCCAGGGCGCGCTCGAGCGGGTGATGGAGGGCAAGACGGTGCTCGCCATCGCGCACCGGCTCTCGACCGTGGCCGATATGGACCGGATCGTGGTGCTCGACGAGGGCCGGATCGCCGAAGAAGGCACCCACGAGGCGCTGCTGGCGAAGGGCGGGTTCTACGCGCGCTACTGGGCGCGGCAATCGGGCGGGTTCACGCAGGCCCGCGCGGCGGAGTGACGACAAGATTTTTAGCTAAAAATCTTGCACTCCGGCGGGCCGTCGCGGCATGGGTCGCAGAGATTTTTAACTAAAAATCTCGGGGGCGGGATGAGCGCGCAGGTCACGATCGAACGGCTGGGACATCTGGGCGACGGCATCGCCGCCGGTCCGGTCTACGTGCCCGGCGCCCTGCCCGGCGAGGTGGTCGAGGGCGAGGTCACGGACGGCGTCATGGCCGCGCCGCGGATCGTGACGCCCGCGCCCGAACGGGTCCGGCCGCCCTGCCCCCATGCCAAGACCTGCGGCGGCTGCCAGCTTCAGCATGCCGATCCGGGTTTCACCGCCTCCTGGAAGGAAGAGGTGGTGCGCGCCGCGCTCGCCGCGCACGGGCTCGAGGCCGAGATCCTGCCGATCCTCACCTCGCCTCCGGGCTCGCGCCGCCGGGCCGGGCTCTCGGCGCGGCGCACCAAGTCGGGTGCGCTTGCGGGGTTCCACCGCAAGCGCTCGGACGTGATCGTCCCGGTGCCGGATTGCCAGGTGCTGCGCCCCTCGCTTGTCGCCGCGCTGCCGATGGTCGAGGCGCTCGCCCGCGCCGGGGCCAGCCGCAAGGCCGAGCTGACCGCGCTGGTGACCGAGACGCGGACCGGGCTCGACGTGGCGGTGACGGGCGGCAAGCCGCTCGATCCCGCGCTGAGAAGCGAGCTGGCCGAGATCGCGCGCCGCTTCGACCTCGCCCGGATCGACTGGCAGGGGGAAGAGGCGCTGACCCGGCGCGCCCCGGTCGTCTCTTTCGGCGGGGTCGAGCTGGTGCCGCCGCCGGGCGCCTTCCTCCAGGCCACCGAAGAGGGCGAGGCGGCGCTCGTCCACGCGGTCGCCGGGATCGTCGGGGACGCGTCGCGGGTGGCCGATCTCTTTGCCGGGCTCGGAACCTTCACCCTGCTGCTGGCGCGCCGTGCCGCGGTCGAGGCCTACGAAGGCGCGCGGACCATGGTCGCGGCCCTCGACCAAGCGGTGCGCCATGCGCAGGGGCTGAAGCCGGTCTCGGCCAGGGCGCGCGATCTCTTCCGCGATCCGCTCCGGGCCGAGGAGCTTGCCAAGCTGGACGCCGTGGTCATCGACCCTCCCCGCGCCGGCGCGGAGGCGCAGGTCGCCGAGATCGCCCGCGCGGGCGTTCCGACAGTGGCGCATGTGTCCTGCAACCCGGTGACCTTCGCCCGCGACTGCGCGACGCTCGTTGCCGCCGGATACCGGCTGGGACCGGTGCAACCCGTCGACCAGTTCCGCTGGTCCACCCATGTCGAGCTGGTCGCGGGCCTCACCCGCGCGGGCTGACACGGAGATGTGAGCGCGGGCGGGCCTTCGCGTCTTGCCCCTGTGAGGGTGCCGAAAAATCTGCTAGTCTCGCCCGAAACAAGAACCGGGCAGCAGCAGTAAACCTACAGGCAATCAGATGACGGTAACGAGACTCGTCGGCGCACTCCTCTTGGCGGTGGCACTTTCGGGGTGTGGGAGCAAGTTCAAGACCTATAACGGCCCCGAGGTGACGCAGGTCCTCGTGCTCAAGGAAGAGCGCAAGATGTTCCTGCTTCACGGGCGCAAGGCGCTCAAGGAATACGATATCAAGCTGGGCTTCACGCCCGAGGGCCACAAGGCCCAGCAGGGCGACGGGCGCACGCCCGAGGGGCTTTATTTCATCGACCGGCGCAATCCGGAGAGCAAGTTCCACCTGTCGATCGGGATCAACTACCCCAACAATCGCGACATCGAGGTGGCGCGCGCCGCGGGCATCAACCCGGGCGGCGACATCTTCATCCATGGCGGGCCGCAGAAGGGCTCGAAGGTGAATGGATCGGACGACTGGACCTGGGGCTGCATCGCGGTCGAGGACCACGAGATCGAGGACATCTACGCGATGGTCAAGGACGGCACGCCGATCCTGATCCAGCCCTGAGGCTTTAGGCGTTGGGTGGTGGCCCGGATCAGACCGGGCCGGCACCGCCGCCGATATCGGGACCGCCGGTCACGAGCGTCCACCAGATCTTGCCGTTCGGCTCCTGGAACCAGGCAAAGCCCATATCGCGCGCATCGGGGTCGAGCACCACGTCGCGGGTGGCGGGGTCTTCCATCCAGGCGGCCAGGGTCTCGAGCTCGGTCTCGTAGGTCTCCGAGATCGCCTCGCCGATGAGGATGCCGGAATAGCCGGTGCGACGCACCCGCTCGAGCGGCGAGGAGCCGTCGGAGCCGAAATGCCACGGACGGTTCTGCACCGACATGTCGCGGGCATGGGTGGCGGCGGCGGCGCGCAGCTGCGAGTTCAGGGCGAGCGGCGCGGTGCCACGGGCTTCGCGCAGGGTGTTCATCGCGTCGAGCATGCGGAATTCGATGCGTCCGGCTTCGGCGGCGCTGATGCGGTAGGCGCGCGGGAGCGGCTTGCCATCGGGGCCGAGCGGCGCCGGAGCGAGGGAGGATTGCGGGGCACAGGCCGCGAGCGCGATCAGCGCGGGGGCGAGAAGGGTCAGTATCCGCGTCATCGCGTGTGGTCCAATCAGAGTCCAAAGGTCGGGCAAGACTTAGCCCGGTCAGGCGGCGCTTTCAAACCCGCTTCGGCAAAACTGCGCTTTCTGACGTGGCTTTGAATTGCCGCGGGGGCGTGGCGACCATATGTTACGGCCCAATGGCGCCTTATGGCGCAGCTTTTCGCAATCCAGGAGGATTTGCCATGGCACGAAAGACACAGACTGGGCTGAGCCGCCGCGGATTCCTTGCCGGAACCGCCGCGGTTCTCGGCACCCCGGCGCTGGCCCAGACCGGCGAAGGCACCACCGAGATCGAGCGTGATCTCTCCGGCGTCGTCCGCCGCAACATCTCGAGCTTCCGGTCTCTGGACTGGCGGCCCTATTTCTCGAACCTGAACGGCGGCGCGATCCTCGTCGATATCCGCTCGCGGGCGCTGCATTACTGGTCGGCGGACGAATCGGTCTACAAGCTCTACCCGACCTCGGTGCCCCTGACCGAGGATCTGACCCGGCGCGGGCGCACCGAAGTGACGCTGAAGGATCCGAAGCCCGACTGGCGCCCGACGCCGTCGATGAAGGTGCGCAACCCCGAATGGCCGGACTACGTCCCGCCGGGGCCCGACAACCCGCTCGGAACCCGCGCGCTGCACCTGTCCTGGCAGTACTATCGCATCCATGGCACGCATGACACGCGCAAGATCGGGCGGCGGTCCTCGAACGGCTGCATCGGCCTCTACAACCACCACATCGAAGAGCTTTACGAGATGGCCAAGGTGGGCACACAGGTGTTGCTAATTTGACGAGCCGCGGCGGTTCGCGGAACGCAAAGCCGATGTCTCGTTTGCAATCTGGATGGTTTACTGCTTACACAAAAGTCACGAGGTAAGCCTTGGGGTTGCCGCGTTTGCAGAACTATGCGGCGCGTCAATCTCGTATCATCTGGAGGAAAAGATGAAAAAACTCGCTCTCGCTGCCGCCTTCGCCGCCGCTGGCACCTCGGCTTTCGCCGGGTCCTATGCCAAAAACGACGTTGTCATGGAGCCGGTCGTCGTGGTGGAAGAAACCACCCAGCAGTCGTCGTCGGCTGGCATCCTGGTGCCGCTGATCCTGCTCGCCCTGGTTGCAGCAGCCGTCGCGTCGGACAGCTGAGTTCCGACCGTCTGGTCAAGACCTTGGAAAAGGCGGCACCGCTCGGTGTCGCCTTTTTCGTTTCTGCGGACGCTGTCCGGTCAGTCCTGCTCGAGACGCAGCCGCAATTCCCTGAGAACCGGCAAGGCCGCGCGGAGTTTGGTGTCGCCAAGCGTTCCGGCCACATCTGTGATCATCGGCGTGATCGCGGCGAGCGCGCGGTCGCGGGCCTCGCGCCCCGCCGGTGAGAGACCCACGAGCTTCTTGCGCGCATCGTCCCAGTCGGGGCGGATATGCACATATCCCGCCGCCTCGAGCCGCCCGAGCGTGTTGGTGATCGCGCCGCGCGTGACATGCAGGGCGCGGGCAAGCTGGGCGGGCGTCAGCTCGGCATTGCGGCGTGCGAGCTGGTTCAGCACCGAGAAATGCGAGATCTCCATCTTTTCCGGCAGCACCCGGGCCAGGCGGCTCCGCAGGAGCTGATCGGCGATCAGAAGCTCGGAGACGAGCGCGATGGTGAGAGAGCCGTTATCCGCCATTCAGGGGCCCTCGATGGCGCGGTCGTGCTGGAGCGAGGGCACCTTGGACCGGGCGGAAGTCACCGCCTCGGGGTCGAGATCGACATAGATCGTGCCGGGCTCAGTGCCTGCGTCGGCGACGATCTCGCCCCAGGGCGACACCACGAGGCTGTGGCCCCAGGTCTGCCGCTGCCGTCCGCGCGACGCGCTGTGCGTGCCGGTCTGGGCGGGCGCCAGCACCCAGGCGCCGCATTCGATGGCGCGGGCTGAGAGGAGCGGCGCCCAATGCGCGGGGCCGGTGCCCGGAGAGAAGGCCGCGGGGACGGTCAGGATCGTGGCCCCGGCCTGCGCGAGACGGCGGTAGAGGTGGGGAAAGCGCAGATCGTAGCAGATTGTCAGGCCGATGGTGCCGAAGGGTGTCTCGGCCAGAACCGCGCGGTCGCCCGGGGCGTAGCCCGCGCTCTCGCGGTAGGTCTCGGTCTCGGAGACCTGCACGTCGAACATGTGGATCTTGTCGTAGCGCGCCGCGATCGCGCCGTCGGGTGCGATCAGGAAGGAGCGGTTGGCGAAGCGCTCCTCGGGCGGGTCGTTGCGGAGCGCGAGTGACCCGGCCAGAAGCCAGACGCCCGCTCGCGCCGCCTCGTCGCGGAGACCGGCCAGCGTCTCGTCCTCGGCCTCGGGGCGCAGGACCTCCGCCTGCCGGGTGCGGCTGGCGGAGACGCAGTTCGAAACCTCGGGCGTCAGGACGAACCCGGCCCCCTCCTCCGCCGCGTCGCGGATGCGCTGCCGCAGCATGACGAGGTTCTCCGCCGGATCGTCCGAGGAGGTGATCTGGAGAAGGGCGGCCCGGGTCACCCCTCAGGCCGCGAGCATCGGGTCGAGCTTGCCGGCGCGGTCGAGCGCGAAGAGGTCGTCGCAACCGCCGACATGGGTGTCGCCGATGAAGATCTGCGGCACCGTGCGGCGTCCGTTGGCCCGCTCGATCATCTCGGGCTTGCGGCTGGGATCGCGCAGCACGTCGATCTCGGTGAAAGTGATGTTTTTCTGGGTCAAGAGACGCTTTGCAGCGTGGCAGAAGCCGCAGAGCGGCGAGGTATAGATCTCGACGGATTGCATGGTCGCGCTCCTTTCGTGTCCCGGCAGAACTTAGGGGGCCTTGGCCACCCGCGCCAGTGTCAGGACGGAAATTCTTTTTGCACCCGCAGCATGGGCGGCCTCGCTGGCGGCCGCCAGCGTCGCGCCCGAGGTCATCACGTCGTCGACGAGGATCACGTCGCGGCCCGTGAGCGCGCGGCGGCGGGGATGCGGGCGGATCGCGCCTTGCAGCGTGGCGAAGCGGGCCTCGCGGCCCTGGCCGTCAAGCGCGAGCGTGGCGCGGGTCCGGATGAGTGCGTCGGGGCAGTGCGGCAGGGTCAAATGACGCGCCAGCGCGGCGGCCAGCAGCACCGACTGGTTCGACCCGCGGTGCAGGAGCCGCCAGGGATGGAGCGGGACCGGGACGAGCACGGTGTCGGGGGTCACGAGGGGCCCTGCGGCGCGGGCGAGCCAGGGCGCGGCGGCGCGGGCGATGTCCTGCCGGTCGGCATGCTTGAGCGCGAGGACCAGCGAGCGCCCGGTGCCGGAATAGACCAGCGCCGAGGCCCCGGCCTGCCAGGGTCGCGCGATCACAAGGCAATCGTCGCAGAGCGCCTCGGCCTCGGGCGCCTCGCCGGGAAGCGGCACGGCGCAGAGGCGGCAGGTCAGGCCCGAGACGAAGCGCAGCTCGCGCCAGCAGGGCCCGCAGAGACCGAAGGGCGTCTCGACCTGCGCCTCGCAGGTCAGGCACAGCGGCGGGAGCACCGCCGAGAGCGCGGTTTGCAACCAGTCGCGCCGCATCCTATTTGAGCCCCATGAGCACGCCTCCGCCCCTTGTCGACCGCCCTGCGCTCCTCAAGCGCCGCGCCCGCGCCGCGCGCGCGCCCGCGGATTTCCTGCACGAGGCCGCGGCGGACGATCTGCAGGATCGCCTGGAGATGGTTAACAGGGACTTTCGCGACGTGGCGATCGTCACCGGCTGGTCCGAGCCGTGGCAGGCGCGGTTCCCTAAGGCGCGGATCGTGCCCGATGACGAGGTGCTGGCGCTGGAGCCCGGGGGCCACGACCTGGTGATCCACGCCATGGCGCTCCATTGGGCCAACGATCCGGTCGGGCAGATCATCCAGTGCCGCCGGGCGCTGAGACCCGACGGGCTTTTTCTCTGCGCGACGCTCGGCGGCCAGACGCTGGGCGAGCTGCGCGCCGCTTTGGGAGAGGCCGAGATCGAGCTCACCGGCGGGCTCAGCCCCCGTGTCGCGCCGATGGGCGATATCCGCGATCTCGGCGCGCTCCTGCAACGCGCGGGCCTCGCGCTGCCGGTGGCCGATGCGGCGCCCCTGACGGTGCGCTACGAGAGCGCGCTGAGCCTGATGCGCGACCTGCGCGCGATGGGCGAGACCAACGCGCTGGCCGCCCGGCTGCGCCACCCGACGCGGCGCGCGGTGCTGCTCAGGGCCATCGAGATCTATGCCGAGAGCTATGGCGGCGCGGACGGGCGGGTGCCCGCGCGCTTCGAGATCGTGACATTGACCGGCTGGGCGCCCGATGCCAGTCAGCCGCAGCCGCTGCGCCCGGGAAGTGCGGCACAACGCCTCGCCGACGCGCTTGGCGCCACGGAGACACCGCTCCGAGATTGACCGGAGCGCGGCTGAGGATAGGTCTGAGGCCGAACAAGGAGACAGGACATGCTCGACGCCAGCGCGACCGCGACACGCCCGGCCCATGCGCCGACGGATCATCCCAAGATCAAACCCGCCAAGATCGGCGTGCTCCTCGCCAATCTCGGCACGCCGGACAATTACGATTACTGGTCGATGCGGCGCTACCTGAACGAGTTCCTCTCGGACCGCCGGGTGATCGACTATTCGCCCTGGCTCTGGCAGCCGCTCCTGCAATTGGTGATCCTGTCGAAGCGCCCGTTCTCGTCGGGAGAGGCCTACAAGTCGATCTGGAACGAGGCCCAGGGCGAGAGCCCGCTGATGACGATCACCAAGGACCAGACCGCGAAGATCGCCGAGGCGATGCAGGCGGCACATGGTGACGGCGTGATGGTCGATTTCTGCATGCGCTACGGCAATCCCTCGACCAAGTCGAAGGTGCGCGAGATGATCGAGGCGGGCTGCCGGAAGATCCTCTTCTTCCCGCTCTATCCGCATTACGCGGGCGCCACCTCGGCCACCGCGAACGACCAGTTCTTCCGGGCGCTGATGGACGAGAAATGGCAGCCGACGGTGCGCACGGTCGATCCCTATTTCGAGCACCCGCTCTATATCGAGGCGCTCGCCACCTCCATCGAGCGGGCCTATGGCGAGATGGCCGAGGAGCCCGATATCCTCGTCTGCTCCTATCACGGGGTGCCGCAGCGCTACCTGATGGAGGGCGATCCCTATCACTGCCAGTGCCAGAAGACGACGCGGCTTCTGAAGGAGCGGCTGGGCTGGGCGGATGACAAGATCACCACCACCTTCCAGTCGCGTTTCGGCCCCGAGGAATGGCTGAAGCCCTACACGGTGGAAGAGGTGGCGCGGCTGGCTTCCGAGGATGGCAAGAAGAAGATCGCCGTCTGCGCGCCGGCGTTTTCGGCCGATTGCATCGAGACGCTCGAGGAGATCAACGAGGAGATCAAGGAGAGCTTCGAGCACGCAGGCGGCGAGAGCTTCACCTATATCCCCTGCCTCAACGACGACGCCGCGCATATCGAGGCGCTGGTCGCGGTCATCGAGGAGAACCTGCGCGGCTGGACCTGAGGCGGATTTCGAGGCGAAATCCGCATGAATTCCGGTCCGGAATTCAGTCGGCGCCCGGCTTCAGCGCGGCGACCACGTAATTGACGGCGAGATCCCGGTCGGAGAGCGACCAGCGGTCGGCGAGCGGGTTGTAGACCATGCCCTTTTCGTCGACCGGATCGAGGCCGGCCGCCGTCATCATCCGCGCCAGATCGGCGGGCGCGATGAATTTCGACCAGTCATGGGTGCCGCGCGGAAGCCAGCGCAGCACATATTCGGCCCCGACGATCGCGGCGGCGAAGCTTTTCGCGGTGCGATTCAGTGTCGAGCAGAGAAAGAGGCCGCCCGGCCGGACGAGCCGCGCCGCATCCGCGAGGAAGGCCTGCGGATCGGCGACATGTTCGATCACCTCCATCGCCATCACCGTGTCGAAGCGGGCGCCCTCGGCGGCGAGCGCCTCGGCGGTGGTGATGCGGTAGTCGATCTCGAGCCCAGAGAGATCGGCATGGGCGCGCGCGACCGGCACGCTCTGGCCCGAGGCGTCGATGCCGGTCACCGTGGCCCCGAGCCGGGCCAGGGGTTCGCAGAGGAGCCCGCCGCCGCAGCCGATATCGAGGACGCTCAGGCCATCGAGGGCGCGCGGCGCGGCAAGGTCGCGGTCGAACTCGGCGGCGATCTGCGAAGTCAGGTAATCGAGGCGGATCGGGTTCATCCGGTGGAGCGGGCGGAAGCTGCCCTCGGGGTCCCACCAGTCGGAAGCCATTGCTTCGAACTTCGCCAGTTCGGCGGGGTCGATGCTGCTGTCGGTCATGGCGAGGGAGACTCCTATGGTCAACGGGTCCGGTTCGACCATATAGGTGGGGCATGGACAAGGACCTGGGTCAAAAGCGCGCCGTGCAGTATCTCTATCCCCCGGTCGACCCGTTCGATCAGCGGATGCTTCGCGTCGGGGACGGCCACACGCTCTATGTGGAGCAGTGCGGCAACCCCGAGGGAAGACCCGTGATCGTCCTGCATGGCGGGCCGGGCGGCGGCTGCTCGCCCGCGATGCGGCGCTATTTCGACCCCGCGCGCTACCGCGTGGTGCTGTTCGACCAGCGCGGCTGCGGCAAGTCCCGGCCCCATGCCAGCGTGGTCGAGAACACGACCTGGCACCTCGTCCGCGATATCGAGACCATCCGCACCACGCTCGGGATCGACAAGATGGCGGTCTTCGGCGGCTCCTGGGGCGCGACGCTCGCGCTGATCTACGCGATCTCGCATCCCGAGCGCGTGAGCCACCTGATCCTGCGCGGCGTCTTCATGATGACCCAGTCCGAGCTCGACTGGTTCTACGGCGGCGGCGCGGGGCAGTTCTGGCCGGAGACCTGGGCGCGCTTCTCCGAGATGATCCCCGAGGACGAGCGCGACGACCTGATCGCGGCCTATCACCGGAGGCTCTTCTCGGGCGATCTGCGCACCGAGACGCGCTTTGCCCGCGCCTGGTCGGCCTGGGAGAACGCGCTCGCGTCGGTCTATTCCTCGGGCCAGGGCGGCGAGGCTCCGGGCGATTACGCCCGCGCCTTCGCGCGGCTCGAGAATCACTACTTCATCAACAAGGGCTTTCTCGACGAGGACGGCTGGATCCTGAACAATATCGACCGGATCGCCGATATTCCCGGCGCCATCGTGCAGGGCCGCTACGACATGATCTGCCCGCCGCGCCGGGCCTGGGAGCTGTCACGCGCCTGGGACCGCTCGGAGATTCACATGATCCGGAACGCCGGGCACGCGCTGTCGGAGCCGGGCATCAGCGCGTCGCTGGTCCGGATCATGGACGAGATTGCCGATTAGCGACACGCGCTTGTCGCTTTTAGACGTTCATGATTTGATACAAAGACGAGCATCAGGTATTGACTGATGGATCAATCAAAGAGCGTGCAGACCGGGTGCCACAACTTCTGAAGATCACGCTGAAGCGGCTTCTCTTGGGTCTGCTGACGCTGTTCGTCGTCTCCATCATCATCTTCGCCGCGGTGAACATGCTGCCGGGCGATTTCGCCGAGGCCGTGCTCGGCCAAGGCGCGACGCCCGAGGCCGTGGCCGCCATCCGCCGCGATCTCGGGCTCGATCAGGGGCCGGTGGTGCGGTATTTCCAATGGCTCGCGGGTGCGCTGCAGGGCGATCTGGGGACCTCCTTCGCGCAGGCCAATTTCCGCAGCTTCGTCGGCGGAGGCGAGGCGGCGGCCGACCAGACCACGGTGATGGATCAGATCAGGCCCCGCTTCGAGAACACGCTCTTCCTGGCGGGCGTCACCGCGCTGATCGCGGTGCCCTTCTCGGTCGGGCTCGGCATCCTCGCGGCGCTCTACCGCAACTCGGCCTTCGACAAGGCGACGAATGTCTTCGCGCTGTCGTCGATCTCTAGCCCGGAGTTCTTCCTCGCCTATATCCTGATCCTGTTTCTCGCGGTGCTGAACCCGTGGCTGCCGTCCTTGTCGAACATCTATGACGGCATGGGCCTGGGCGAGCGGCTGCAGAAGACGCTGCTCCCGGCGCTGACGCTGACCCTCGTGGTCACCGCGCACATGATGCGGATGACGCGGGCGGCGATCATCAACCTCCTGGCCTCGCCCTATATCGAGATGGCGCGGCTCAAGGGCATGAAGCCGATGCGGGTGATCGTGCATCACGCGCTGCCGAACGCTCTGGCGCCGATCATCAACGTGATCGCGCTGAACCTCGCCTATCTGATCACCGGCGTCGTCGTGGTCGAGGTGGTCTTCGTCTATCCCGGCATCGGGCAGCTCTTCGTCGACAGCGTGAAGATCCGCGACATCCCCGTGGTGCAGGCCTGCTGCCTCATCTTCGCGGCGGCCTACATCCTTCTGAACCTGATCGCCGACATCATGTCGATCCTGTCGAACCCGCGCCTGAGGCATCCGAAATGATCGTCGTCTGGATCGCTCTGGCGCTGGCGGCGTTTCTGGCAGGGGCCTGGGTCTTCCGGTTCGCGGGGCAGACGGCGACCGGCAATAGGCCCTATTTCCGCGACATGAGCTATGGCGTGGCCTTCGGCTATGTCTTCGCGGCGGCGGTGATCCTGGGCGGGCTCTGGCTCTGGTTCCAGCCCAACGCGGTGTTCTTCCGCTGGGCGGTGCAGGGCTTTGCCATCGCGGCGCTGGCGGCCTGGGCGTTCCGGCTTCTGGGGCGGCAGGTGGGCACGGCTGGGTCGCGCAAGCTCTTCCGGACCATGCCGCTGACCGCGGCCTTCGGCATCCTCGTGATCCTGATCTACGCGCTGGTGGCGATCTTCGCGGGCGCGCTGGCACCCTACGGGCAGGAAGAGGTCTTTGCGGGCGTGAACACCCTGCCCGGCGGTGATCCGGCCACGGGCGGCAATCCCGACCATCTTCTGGGCACCGACCAGATCGGGCGCGATCTTCTGAGCCGGTTGATCTACGGGGCGCAGAACACGGTGGGGATCGCCTTTGCGACGACCTGCCTCGCGTTCCTTCTGGGCGCGTCGCTGGGGTTCCTCGCGTCGGTGATCGGCGGCTGGCTCGACGACGTGCTGAGCCGGCTAGTGGACGTGCTGATGGCGATCCCGTCGCTGATTTTCGCGCTTCTTCTGATGACCATCGCCTCGGCCTGGGCGGGGTCGCAGCAATGGCAGCTGACGCTCTACATGGTGCTGATCATCGCGGTGATCGACTCGACCCGGGTGTTCCGGCTGGCGCGCGCGGTCGGGCAGTCGATCGTGGTGATGGATTACATCGAGGCGGCCAAGCTCCGGGGCGAGGGGCTGAGCTACCTGATCTTCCGCGAGATCCTGCCCAACGCGACCGCGCCGCTTCTGGCCGAGTTCGGGCTCAGGTTCTGCTTCGTCTTCCTGACCATCGCGGCACTGTCGTTCCTGGGCGTCGGCATCCAGCCGCCCTTGGCGGACTGGGGCACGATGGTGCGCGACCTCGCGCAGTTCATCAACTTCGCCGCCTTCTCGCCGCTGGCCGCCGCCCTGCCCCTAATGGCGGCGGGCGCGATCGCGCTTCTGACGGTCGCGGTGAATTTCGTGGTCGACTGGATGCTGCACAAATCCTCGGGGCTGAAGGATTGAGGCAATGAGTGATCTGCTGCTGAAAATCCGCGATCTGCGCATCGAGGGCCGCTCGGACGAGGAGTGGCACCCGATCATCAACGGCGTCGATCTCGACCTGCACAAGGGCGAGGTGCTGGGGCTGATCGGAGAGAGCGGTGCGGGCAAGTCCACCATCGGCCTTGCGGCGATGGGCTATGTGCGCGACGGGGTGCGCATCTCGGGCGGCACGGTCGCGTTCGACGGGGTCGATCTGGTCAACGCGCCGCTGATGAAGAAGCGCGCGCTTCTGGGCAAGCGCATCGCCTATGTCGCGCAATCGGCGGCGGCGAGCTTCAACCCGGCGCACAAGATCATCGACCAGCACACCGAAGGGCCGGTCCGGCACGGGGTGATGTCGGAGAAGGAAAGCCAGGAGGACGCGGTGCGGCTTTACGAGCGGCTGCGCCTGCCGAACCCCGAGGAGATCGGCTTCCGCTATCCGCACCAGGTCTCGGGCGGGCAGTTGCAGCGGGCGATGACGGCGATGGCGATGTCCTGCCGCCCCGACCTGATCATCTTCGACGAACCGACCACCGCGCTCGACGTGACCACCCAGATCGAGGTGCTGGCCGCGATCCGCGACATCGTCGACCAGTTCGGCACGGCGGCGATCTACATCACCCACGATCTGGCCGTGGTCGCGCAGATGGCCGACCGCATCAAGGTGCTCCTGAAGGGCGACGAGGTCGAAGAGGCCGAGACCCGCGAGATGGTCTCGAACCCGAAAGAGGATTATACCCGCTCGCTCTGGGCGGTGCGGAGCTTCAAGCGGCCCGCCAAGCCCGCGCCCGCCACCGACGCGGTGCCGGTCATCGCGGTCGAGGGCGTCGACGCCGCCTATGGCACGGCGAAGGTGCTGCATGACGTGAGCTTCGACATCCACGAGGGCCGCACCGTCGCGGTGGTGGGCGAGAGCGGCTCGGGCAAGTCGACGACCGCGCGCTGCATCACCGGGCTTCTGCCACCGACCTCCGGGCGCATCCTGCTCGACGGGCAGGAGCTGCCGCGCGACTATCGCCAGCGCTCGAAGGACCAGCTGCGGCAGATCCAGATGATCTACCAGATGGCCGACACCGCGCTGAACCCGAAAAAGACCATCGGCGAGATCATCGGCCGGCCGGTCGAGTTCTACATGGGGCTCACCGGCAAGGCCAAGCGCAGACGGGTCGAAGAG
Source organism: Litorisediminicola beolgyonensis (assembly GCF_042679605.1). Lineage (NCBI taxonomy): Bacteria > Pseudomonadati > Pseudomonadota > Alphaproteobacteria > Rhodobacterales > Paracoccaceae > Litorisediminicola > Litorisediminicola beolgyonensis. The sequence goes on along the minus strand of NZ_JBHTMU010000036.1, from coordinate 8,754 downwards.
CTTCTCGAGGAGATCGAGCTGCCCGCCGACCAGTTCCGCGACCGCCTGCCCTCCGAGCTTTCGGGCGGGCAGAAGCAGCGCGTCGGCATCGCCCGCGCGCTCGCGGCGGAGCCCAAGTTCATCATCTGCGACGAGGTGACCTCGGCGCTCGATCAACTTGTCGCGGAAGGCATCCTCAAGCTCTTGGCACGGCTTCAGGATGAGTTGAAACTGTCCTACATGTTCATAACCCACGATCTGGCCACGGTCCGGGCGATCTCGGACGAGGTGGTGGTGATGAAGGACGGCGAGGTGGTCGAGCAGGGCGCGAAGGCGGCGATGTTCAAGCCGCCGCACCACCCCTATACCGATCTCCTTCTGAGTTCGGTGCCGGAGATGGATCCGGACTGGCTGAGCACGCTGCTCGACGAGCGCGGGCGCGACAATATCGGCGATGCCGCCGTGACACAGATGGACTGACATAAGGCTCCGGGGTCGCGACGCTCCGGGGCACAACAGACGACAACAGGGAGACATGACATGACACGTATCAGCAGACGCGGACTGCTTCGGACCGGCGCCGCCGCCGGTGTGCTGGCCGCCACCGGCCTGCCCATCCGGGCCCAGGAAGCCAAGCGCGGCGGCAAGCTGACCGCCGGTCTTTCGGGCGCCAACACCTCGGACAACTGGGATGGCCGGACGCATTCGGACATCTTCATGCAGGCCGCCGCGCAGGGTGCGGTCTTCGACACGCTGACCTACACGGCGGCGGACGGCTCGCTCCAGGGCGAGCTTGCCACCGACTGGGAGGCCACCGCCGACGCCAAGACCTGGACCTTCAACCTGCGCCAGGGCGTGACCTTCCACAACGGCAAGGCCTTCGGCGCCGATGACGTGATCGCGTCGATCAACCTGCACCTGGGCGAGGACACCAAGTCGGCGGCGAAACCGCTGGTCTCGTCGATCACCGAGATGAAGAAGACCTCGGATCACCAGATCCAGTTCGTCCTCAGCAGCGGCAATGCCGACTTCCCCTATCTGATGTCGGATTATCACCTGCTGATGTACCCGGCGGGCCAGATCGAGGAGGCGATCCAGAACGGCATCGGCACCGGCCTCTACCAGGTGGTCAGCTTCGAGCCGGGCGTGCGCTTTGTCGGCCGCCGCGTGGACAGCCACTACAAGGACGGCCGCGAGGGCTGGTTCGACGAGATCGAGTTCATCGCGATCAACGACAACACCGCGCGGATGAACGCGCTGCTCACCGGACAGGTCGACACGATCAACCGGATCGACTTCAAGACCGAGCAGCTTCTCAAGGCGAACCCGCAGATCGTCATCCAGGAAGTGACCGGCAACCAGCATTACACCTTCCCGATGCTGACCAATGTCGCGCCCTTCGACGACGTGAACGTGCGCCGCGCGATCAAGCACGGCATCAACCGCCAGGAGATGGTCGACAAGATCCTCTTCGGTCACGGCCGCGTCGCCGCCGACAGCCCGATCGGACCGGCCAACCAGTACATGGCCGATCTCGAGCCCATCCCCTACGATCCCGACAAGGCGAAGTTCTACCTCAAGGAAGCCGGGCTGAGCGAGATCAACGTCGATCTCTCGGCCTCGAGCGCGGCCTTCGAGGGCGCGGTGGACGCCGCGCAGCTGTTCCAGGCCTCGGCCAAGGCGGGCGGCATCAACATCAACGTGGTGCAGGAACCGGCGGACGGCTACTGGTCGAACGTCTGGATCAAGAAGCCCTGGTGCGCCTGCTTCTGGTCGGGCCGCGCGACCGAGGACTGGATGTTCTCCTCGGCCTACGAGGAAGGCGTGCCGTGGAACGACAGCCAGTGGGGCAACGAGGACAGCGAGCGGTTCCAGAGCCTGCTTCTGGAAGCCCGCGCCGAGCTCGACAGCGCGAAGCGCGCCGAGATGTATGGCGAGATGCAGCAGATCCTGCGCGACGACGGCGGCGTCATCATCCCGATGTTCGCCAACTGGGTGCAGGCGCTGAACACGCGCATCGCCACGCCCGAGACCGTCGGCAACCTCTGGCAGATGGACAGCGCCCGCATGGCGGAGCGCTGGTGGGTCGCCTGATCGGGCTGACCGGTTCGAATTGAGAGATGCCCCGCGGCGACGCGGGGCATTTTTCTTTGGGGGGAGGGCGAGGCGTGTTGGTCGATCATGCCAAACGCGATGGAGCTTTTTGGCAAAGCGCGGTGGAGGTCGCCGTCGAGCCCAAACTGCTTGAAGCGACATGGTATAGACATATTTGCATGCCGATCTTATCTATTCGATTGTGAATTTTGATGAAATCGGTGCGATGTGAAAAATCGGAAACCATAATGACGAATGAAATCCTGACACGAAAAGAATACGTGCGCGCCGCAAAGGAAAACTCAAAGCGCTTATTTCGAGATTCTATATTTCTGCAAAAGTCTGGCAGCTGGAAATCAGCGGCAATTCTGGCAGTTCTTGCTATCGAAGAAATAGGTAAAGCATATATTGAAATCTGGGGCGTCAAAAACAGCGCGCAAAAAGGAAGGCACCCTACGCACAGCCAAAACAAGCTGCTTTTTTCGCACTTCTTTCAGCGAATGAGCTGACAGAGAACAACATGAAGCGTCTTTCAAAATTTGGCAATGGAAAAATGATCAGAGAAAACGGCCCTTATTCTGAGCAGATGGTTTGGGCTAGAGCCGGATGGTATGATGATCTAAGGATGGTGTGTACCTACTCTGACAGAGAGCCGATTTGGCCAAGCGAAATAACTCGCGATTTTAATGCTCAATTGGTCGATGAACTCCACGCGTTTTTTAAGAAAGGGCAGGTTGCAGGTCGAAGCAAGATTGCGGTGGAATTTGGTGCCGTATTATACGAAAATGACTTTGGCCACCCTTGAGCGGGAAAACTCAGGAATTTTCTCTCTAGTATCCGGAATTTTGGGACAATCGGATAGCAGATTTGTCTGCAAAGCGGACCATCGCTTTTGGTGGACAACCACGTTATTTATTGATCAGCGACTCCGGGTGAAGACGAATTGATCCGATGATCGGATTTTGCCGACGCGAACTCCCTCGTCCTCGCCTGCGCAGCAGGATCAGGGTCCACGGCAAGAAACTCTCATCTAAAGACATCAGGATGCCTTTGGGGGCATGCTCCCGGAACGCAAGGCGCTCTCACAACCGCGTATCGTAATCCGAGACCAAGAGATGCGCCGGCTCCGCGTCCTCTTCGATGGTCGAGAAGCGGCCGATGGGCTCCGCGAAGATGTTGTCGGTCAGGTCGTCGTTGACCGTGGAGACCTCGCCGATCAGCACGTCCGCGCCCTCACCCCAGAAGGCGTGCCAGTCGCCGGGCATGAGCGTGACCGACTCGCCCGTTCCGAGTTTCAGGAGGCCGCCTGCCTCGAGCGTGCGGGGCACGCCGTCGACCATGACGGTGACCTGCGCGTCGGTGTCGATGCCGCCCGAGGGGTCGGAGGCGTAGAGTTTCAGGACGAGGTCGCCGCCGCCGCGGTTGATGATGTCCTCGGCCTTCACGTCGTGGCGGTGCATGGGCGAGAGCTGGTCGCGGCGCGAGATCATGATCTTCTCGGCGTAGAGCATGCCCCGCCCGGCCTTGAGATCGCTCTCGAGCCCGTTGCGCACGGTGAAGAGAAAGAGCCCCTTCTCGTCCCAGCGGCCCTCGCCGTAATCGGTGATGTCCCAGCCCATGCGGCGGCGCTTAATCTCGGTGTGGTCCGAGGCCCGGAGCGCCTCGGGCGCGAGATAGGCGAAGGGCGGCAGGACGTAGCCGTGGCTTTTCAGGAAGGCGTCGGCCTCGGCGAGGATCTCGTTGACGCGCGAGCGCTTCATTTCGGCGATCGCTTGGCGAGGATGCGCTGGAGCGTGCGGCGGTGCATGTTGAGACGGCGCGCGGTCTCGGAGACATTGCGGTCGCAGAGCTCGTAGACGCGCTGGATATGTTCCCAGCGGACGCGGTCGGCGGACATCGGGTTCTCGGGCGGCGGCGGAAGCTCTTCCTCGCGCGCCAGGAGCGCGTTGGTGATGTCGGTCGCGTCGGCGGGTTTCGAGAGGTAGTCGGTGGCGCCGATCTTGACCGCGGCGACCGCCGTCGCGATGGCGCCGTAGCCGGTCAGCACGACGACGCGCGCGTCGGGGCGGGTTTCGCGGAGCCGTTCGACCACGTCGAGACCGTTGCCGTCCTCGAGCCGCAGATCGACCACGGCGAAGGCCGGAGGCCGCGCGGTGGCGATGGCCGTGCCCGCGGCGACCGAGCCCGCGGTCTCGACCGCGAAGCCGCGTTTCTCCATCGCTTTCGCGAGCCGTTTCAGGAACGCTTCGTCATCGTCCACGAGCAGCAGCGAGCGATCCTCGCCGATCTCAACTGCGCTGCTGTCCGCCGCCATGCCTCGCATCCCCCTCATTCTCTTGCGGCAAGCTAGCCCTTGCCCCCGGGGCGGTCAAACCGCTTAGGCCGCGTCGATGAAGCAGGCGGCGGTCTCGGCGATCGCTTCGGGCGTCGCGTCGCGGCGGAAAATCTCGGCGAAGCCGTGGCCGGGCAGGACCAGATAGGTGAGCGTGGTGTGATCGACGAGATAGTAGGGATCGTCGCTCTCGGGCACGTTGTAATAGACGCGCCAGGCCTTGGCGGCGGCGTCGACCTGTTCCGTCGTGCCGGTAAGGGCCTTCATGTCGGGATGCATGGCCGCGGCGAACTCGGTCAGCACCTCGGGCGTGTCGCGCTTGGGATCGAGCGAGATGAAGACCGGGGTGACCTCGTAGCCCGCCTCGGACAGGCGGTCGACCGCATCGGCGTTCCGTGCCACGTCGAGCGGGCAGACATCGGGGCAGAAGGTATAGCCGAAATAGAGAAGCGCGGGCTCCTCGAAGACCTGGGCCTCGGTCACCTCGCGTCCGGTCTGGTCGGTCAGGGTGAACGGCCCGCCCAGCGCGCCGGAGCCGCCGGCGATGCGGGTGCTGCGGCAGTCGGCGAAGATGTCGCCGCCCGCGCCCGGCCCCGTCGTGTACCAGAGCCCGAGGCTCAGTCCCAGAATGGCGACCGCGCCGCCCGCGAGAACCAGTTTGCGCATGAGACCTCTCCCTGCCGGAATTGCACACACCCGGCAGGGGACCTATCAATTCCGCGGCGGGGCACAAGTCCCGGGAGGAGAGGCGGAGTGACGCAAGCGACCGAGACCGGGCTTCTGGACAGCGACCGCCGGGGCGGATGGATTCGCCTCAGGACGATGATCCTCCTGCGCTGGTTCGCCATCGCCGGGCAGACTGCCGCGCTTGTGGTCGCGACGCAGGTCTACCACCTGCAGATCGAGATCGGCCTCGCCGCGCTCGCGGTGGGCGTGTCGGTGATCGGCAACCTCGTGGCGATCTTCATCTTCCCCGAGACCAAGCGCCTGTCGGAGAGCGAGAACCTGTTGATGGTCCTCTTCGACCTGATGCAGCTCTGTTTCCTGTTGTTCCTGACCGGGGGTCTCAACAACCCGTTTGTGCTTCTCGTGCTGGCGCCGGTAACCGTGTCGGCCGCGGTGCTCGGGCTGCGCTCGATCGTGCTTCTGAACCTCGTGGCGGGGGCGCTCGTGACCGCGCTCGTGTCGCTGCATCTGCCGTTGATGACCGCCACGGGCGAGGTGCTGCGCATGCCGGGCATCTTTCTTTTCGGGCAATGGTGCGCGCTGATGATCGCGCTGGTGTTCATCTCGATCTACGCCCGCCGCCTGACCCGCGAGATCCAGACCATGTCGGATGCGGTCGCGGCGACGCAGATGGCGCTCGACCGGGCGCAGAAGCTGAACGATCTGGGGGGCGTAGTGGCCGCGGCGGCGCATGAGCTGGGCACGCCCCTGGCGACGATCAAGCTGACCTCGGCCGAGCTGATGGACGAGCTCGACGACCGGCCCGATCTGCGCGAGGACGCGGCGCTCATCCGCGCGCAGGCCGACCGCTGCCGCGACATCCTGCGCTCGATGGGACGCGCCGGGAAGGACGACCTCACGCTCCGGCAGGCGCCGCTGGGCGAGGTGCTGCGCGAGGCCGCCGAGCCGCATGAGGACCGCGGCAAGACCGTGCTCTACGAGATGGGCCCCGCGCCCGAGGCCGATCCCGACCAGCCGCATCTGCAGCGCCGTCCCGAGGTGATCCACGGCCTGCGCAACCTCGTGCAGAACGCCGTGGATTTCGCCGCCGCGACGGTCTGGATCGACGCGGAATGGAGCGCGAGCCATGTCTCGGTGCGGATCGCCGATGACGGGCCGGGCTTTCCGCCGCACCTGATGGGGCGGATCGGCGATCCGAGCCTGCGGCGACGGCGCAGCGCGCAGGACAAGCGTCCGGGATACGAGGGCATGGGGCTCGGGCTCTTCATCGCCAAGACGCTGCTCGAACGCTCGGGCGCGGAGCTGAGCTTCGCCAATGGCTCGGACCCGGCGCAGCCCGAGACCGCCGCGCGCGTGCGTCGCGGCGCGCTGGTCGAGGTGGTCTGGCCGCGGGCGACGATCGAGGCCGAGCCGGGCGCGGCGCGGCGCGCCCTCGGGGACAACCGTCCGATCGAGGGCTGAGACGGTGGCCTGTTGGCCACGGGGCTACGACTTTGGTCCCAGACCGCGGCGCGGTTAACCGATCGTTAACCTCTCTGCGCGAGACTTGTTTCACCATACTCCTCACCGGGGGATTTACCGTGACCCCTGACCTCCTCCTCTCCGCGGTGGTGGGCGCTCTTGCTGCCTGCCTCGCGGCCCCGTTTCTGCTGGGTCAGCATCGCAGCGCCGCCGCCGGGACACCGGCGGAAGACGGCGACGATCCGTTCTGTCTGTTGCGCGATGGCGCGCTCAGGGATCTCGCGCCGGGTGCGGCGGCGGTCCTGGGCGACCGCGCCGACAGCGTCCGCGACTGGTCGGACCTGCGCGCGATCTTCGCGCCGCTCGTCGGCAACCTGCCGGTCGAGCCGCCGCGGGTGCGCCCGCTCGACCTGCCGTTCCGCGATCTGCCCGACACGCTTCTCAGGATCGTGCCGCGGGGGCGCGCCCTTCGCGTGGGCCTGGCCGGGGACCGCCCGGATCGCGCGCTGACGCTCCTGACCCATCTGCAACAGGCCGAGCTGACCCAGCTCCGCGATGCCTCCGCCGCGACGCCCTGCCCGATGTGGCTGACCGCAGCGGATGGCACGCTCCTCTGGGCCAATCCGCGGTTTCGCGCGCTCGCCAACGCCGCCGGCCGCACCGGGATCTTCGACCTGCCGCCCCTCGGCGCCGCGGCGCAGGCGCAATCGCGCGAACGGCTGATCGGCCCGGGCGACACGGGCTGGTACGAGGTCAGCCGTGTGCGGACCGAAGGCGGCGTTCACCATGTCGCGGTCAATATCGACGCCGTGATCGAGGCCGAGACCGCGCAGCGCAACTTCGTCCAGACGCTGGCCAAGACCTTTGCCCATCTGCCCACCGGTCTGGCGATTTTCGATCGCAACCGGCAGCTTGTGCTGTTCAATCCCTCGCTCATCGACCTGACCCGGCTCCCGGCCGAGTTCCTGTCCGCGCGCCCCACCTTGATGGCCTTCTTCGACCGCCTGCGCGAGACGCGGATGATGCCGGAGCCCAAAAGCTACGCGGGCTGGCGGGAGCAGATGGCCGAAATGGTCGCCGCCGCGCGCGAGGACCGCTATGCCGAGGAATGGTCGCTGCCGAACGGGCTGACCTACCGGATCACCGGGCGACCGCATCCCGACGGCGCCATCGCGCTCCTTCTCGAAGACATCAGCGCCGAGATCACCCTGACCCGCCGGTTCCGCACCGAGCTGGAGCTGAGCCAGGGCGTGCTCGACCGGATGGAAGAGGCGCTCGTGGTCTTCAACCAGTCGGGGCTCCTGACCTTCTGCAACGCCGCCTATCGCCGCCTGTGGAAGACCGATCCGGACAGCGCCTTCGCCGATGTGACCGTGGTCGACGCGGCCCGGCTCTGGCAGGGCGGCGCCGCGCCCGCGCCGCTCTGGGGCGAGATCCGCGATTTCGTGCTGAGCTACGGCGAACGCACCAGCTGGGACGGCGAGACGGCGGGCGAGAACGGCGCGCGGCTCTCCGCCCGGATCGACCCCTTGCCCGGGGGCTCGACGCTGGTGCGCTTCAGCCAGGAGCCGGCGCCGATCCGGCTGCCCCACGGCCCGATTTGCGCGATGCTCGACGCCGACCGATAGCGGCTTGCAGCCCGACCGGTTGCGACTAGTCTGCGCGCCATGAGCACGCCGACCTCCCGCCACCGATCCCTTGCGCTTGCCTCGCCCGACGCCACCGCGCGGCTGGCGCGCCAGCTCGGGGCCGGGCTGCGCCCCGGCGATACGGTGCTGCTGTCCGGGACGCTCGGCGCGGGCAAGAGCCATTTCGCCCGCGCGCTGATCCAGTCGCGCCTGCCGGTGCCCGAGGATGTGCCCTCGCCGACCTTCACTCTGGTTCAGGTCTATGACCTCGGCGATGCCGAGCTCTGGCATGCCGATCTCTACCGCCTCTCCGGCCCCGACGCGGTCGAGGAGCTGGGCCTGACCGACGCCTTCGCAACCGCGATCTGCCTTGTCGAATGGCCCGACCGGCTGGGCGAGCTGACACCCGAGGGCGCGCTGAGCCTGACGCTTGATCCGGGCGCCGAGGACGACGCGCGCATGGCCGAGCTCAGCTGGACCGCGCCGCGCTGGGACGCGGCCGTCGCGGAGCTGTCCGCATGAGCCTGCGCGACAGGAGCGGCTGGGGCGAGGCCGAGGCGCGCCCCCTGGCAG
>NZ_JBHTMU010000035.1:0-41002 GCF_042679605.1 Litorisediminicola beolgyonensis | reverse complement strand
GAGATTAGACATATCACCGCTCTGTTTTCGTGCGGTGAATCATGCCCTTCGGCTCAGATCAATGGGTCCTGAGCCTAACTCATTTCGACCGAATAAATTTACATAAGACGGATTACGCGGTTTTGTGGCTCTCTGTGAGCCAACACTGTCGCAATGAGTAAAATTTCTTTTTGCCTTCGGCACAGAGCCATTCATTTACAGAGGCCAGTCGGTAAAAGAAGGAACTTGCCGTGAACCGGTTTCGTCTCGGAGCGACGGTCCTCGACATGATGACCGATGCGCAATGAGCGACCGCCGTTTACGACTTCTCCGACAAGACGTAGCGCGGCAACCGGTCGAAGGTCGAGACCGGCCCCGTTCCACGCGGCGGGTGATGCGCGAAGACCTGACCGACGCGCAGAACGCGGCGAGCGCGCGCCGAGGTTTCGCACCACACATGTCTCCGTCTCGATCCCCGAGGTCCTCGACGCGGGACTGAGGGCGGTGATCGCCTTGGCGCGAGCGGACCTCGAAACGGAATGAACGAGCACCTCGGAGCTTGCCTTCTCGACCGGATTTGCCGAGTTCGGGCACGACTGGTTCGTGCAGCCCTATCTCAACGAAGGGTTTTTCCCATCGGGCGCGCGTGTCGATTGTCCGCTAGGAACCAGGGCCGGTCAAGGCGGGCATCGCTGCCCGCCTCCGGGTCGGGCCACTCCGCCGGTGTCCACATCGGATTACCGGACACGGTGTCGGTCACCTCGGGCTGAAGAACGTCCCAATGCTCGACGATCCTGCCATCGGCGACACGGAACATGTCGACCCCGATCATCGGTTCGGGACCGAAGCCCTCGACCCGGAAATGGACGGCCACCAGGCCCTGCTCCTCGTCGGCGATGACATTTCCGATCTGGTAGCGGAAGCCCGGAGGGCTGGTCGCGGCGAAGCCGCGCAGCGTGTCCAACCCGTTCGGAAACATCGGGTTGTGCTGGATGTAATCTTCCGAAAAGAGCCGGTTGATCGTATCCAGATCGCGCTTCACGAAAACCGCCGCAAGACCTTCGGTAACGATCTCGCGGGCGCTGTCGGCCAAGGTCGCGGCCGGCGCGGCGAGCAGCACGGTGGTCAGGATCAGGTGTTTCATCGCATGCACTCCTCAGCCTGCAGCCAACACGGCCTTGATCGTATCGGCGAGCGGCGTGGTCGGGCGGCCGATCAAGCCGGAGAGGGTCCTGCTGTCGTCGAAAAGCGCGCCGGTGGCCGCGCCCGCATCCGAGTCCGCCAGCATCGCGGCGAGCCCCTCGGGCAGGCCGGCACCGACCAGCGCGTCCTCATAGGCCTCCTCGGGCATGTCGACATAACTCACGGTTGTGCCGGACAACTCCGTCAGGAGCGCCGCGACCTCAGTCTGCGTGAAGGCCGCATCGCCGCCCAGCTCCAGAACCGCGCCGTCATGGCCACCGGTCAGAACAATCGCCGCGGCCTCGGCATAGTCGTTGCGCGTGGCATAGGAGAACCGGCCGTCCTTCGCGGCACCGAAATGCTGCCCCATCGCCAGGGCGCCACCCACGGCCATGCCGAGGTTCTCGGAATACCAGCCATTGCGCAGGAGCGTGTGGGGGATGCCGCTCTCAGCCAGCATCTCTTCTGTCGCCTTGTGCTCGCGCGCCAGCATCAACGGGCTATGGGCAGCATCGAGGATCGAGGTATAGGCGATGAACTCGACGCCCCGGGCCTTTGCGGCCTTGATGACGTTCCTGTGCTGCGGGACGCGCGCGCCCACTTCGGAGCCCGAAATCAGCAGGAAACGGTCGACCCCGTCCAGCGCGGTCTCCAGGCTGGCCGGATCGGAATAGTCGCCGATCCGGGCCGACACGCCCCTGGCGTCGAACTCGGCCTTGGCTTCGTCGCTGCGCACCAGCACGGCGACATCCGCGGGGGCGACGGTCTTCAGCAGGTGGTCCAGCACCAGACGGCCCAGCTGGCCCGTCGCGCCTGTGATCATGTATGTGGTCATCGTCTTTTCCTTCGGTCACGAATCGAATACAGGTCTCATTTAGAGACCGTATCTGTCCGGCGGAAGTAGGCACCTTTTCGGGACAAGGTTACGCAGAGGGAACCGCACATGTGCGCCATGCGGATCAATAAACTGGAACAATGGAGGGCCGAAGGATTCGAGCCTTCCAACTGCCCCGTGCGGCAAGTTCTGGACAAGGTGTCGGCGAAATGGCCGACGCTCGTGCTTTTGGAGCTGCAACCTGGGCCGCAGCGCTTCAATGCGCTCTCCCGCGCCCTGCCGGATATCTCCAAACGCATGCTGACCCAATCCCTGCGCGACCTCGAGCGGGACGGCCTGGTTGATCGGCAGGTCTTTGACACCAAGCCCCCGAGCGTCAGCTATTCCTTGACCGATCTCGGACACTCGCTGCTCGTTCCGCTTCTGCATCTCATCTACTGGGCCAGCCTGAACATGGAGGAAATCGGCGCCGCCCGACGAACTTTCGACAACGCGCCCTGACCCATCCGCCTTGGCGCCAACCCACGGGACCGGCAGTCTCCTGCCCGTCCTCGCGAGATCGCCGAAGCAAGCGATGAAACTACGTTTGGGCCGGGCACATCAGGCCCAAACGTCACCTTTCAGGCAGCTCGATATTGATCTCCAGGCTCGACAGGGCGTCGCCGCGTTCCATGCGGATGTCGATGCCCTCTTCGGCGACCTGCACATGTTTGCGGATCGCCGCCACGATGTCGCGCTGGAGCTGCGGCAGGTAGTCGGGCGCTTCGCGCCCCCTGCCCCGTTCATGCGCCAGGAGGATTTGCAGGCGGTCGCGCGCGGTCTCGGCCGATTTGGGGCGCCGCGGTTTGAGTGTGAAACCGAAGAGACTCATGCCGACCGTCCGAAGAGCCGTGCTAAGAGACCCGGGCGCGCCTCGCCCGCGATCCGCATCTCGACCTCTTCGCCCAAAAGCCGCGCCACCGCGTCCTCGTAGGCGCGCGCCGCAGCCGAGGGCTCGTCCAGCACCACCGGCGTGCCGAGGTTCGAGGCCCTGAGCACCGCGGGGCTTTCGGGCACCACGCCCAGAAGCGGCACCGCGAGGATCTCCAGCACGTCCTCGACCGTCATCATCTCGCCCCGCTCGATCCGGGCGGCGTCGTGGCGGGTCAGGAGGACCTGCGCCTTCACCGGCTCCGCGCCCTCGGTTTCGGCCCGGCGCGTCTTGCTGCCCAGAAGCCCCAACACCCGGTCGCTGTCCCGCACCGAGGAGACCTCGGGATTGGTCACGACCACGGCCTCGTCGGCGAAATACATCGCCAGATGCGCGCCGCGCTCGATCCCGGCGGGACTGTCGCAGATCACGTAGTCGAACTCGTCGCGCAGCTCGTCCAGAACCGTCTTCACGCCCTCCATCGTCAGCGCGTCCTTGTCGCGCGTCTGCGAGGTCGGCAGCACGAAGAGCGTATCGAGACGTTTGTCCTTGATCAGAGCCTGTTTCAGCCGCGCATCGCCCTGGATCACGTTGATGAAATCGAAGACCACGCGGCGTTCGCAGCCCATGATCATATCGAGATTGCGCAGACCGACGTCGAAATCGATGACCACCGTGCGGTGCCCGCGCCGGGCCAGCGAAGCCGCGATCGCCGCCGAGGACGTGGTCTTGCCGACCCCGCCCTTTCCCGAGGTGACGACGATCACTCGCCCCTTGGGCGTGTCGTCCTTGAGATGTGTCATGCGAAGCTCTCCATCCGTAGAGTGTCCTGTTCGAGAAAGACCTGAACCGCCCTGCCCCGCAGGTCCGGCTCGATGGCATCGCTGGTGCGGTAGAGCCCGGCGATGGCCAGAAGCTCTGCGTCGAGGCTCTGGCAGAAGATGCGCGCGGTCTCGTCGCCCTCGACCCCCGCCATCGCCCTGCCCCGGAGCGCGCCGTAGACATGAATGCTGCCTGCGGCGGCCAGCTCCGCGCCGGACGCCACAGAGCCGATCACCGTCAGGTCGCCGCGCTCCGCGACCTCGAGCTGACCCGAGCGCACCGGGCGCGTGACGACGCGGTTCTCGAGACCGAGCCGCTTGGCCACAGTCCGCGCGGGCGTGCCCTTCAGCGGAGCCTCGCGACCGGCATTTGTGGGGGTCAGACCGAGGCCGCGGCAGGTCACGGACTGAGCCTCGGTCGCTCCCTGGAAGCCGAAGACATGCAGCTCGCGCGCCGAGAGCGCCTCGATCAGCCTCGGCAACGCGGAGCTGTCCATCCCCGGCGCCTTGGCGAGGTCGAGCACCATCGGCGCCCCGGCGAAGAAATGCTGGGTCTTCGTGAGCTGCGCGTCGAGCGCGGCCAGGAACGCGTCATCGAGCGCCACGTCCTCGGGACGCAGCGCCACCGCGGTCAGGAACCTGCCGCGGATCTGGAATAGCTGACCCGCTGCCGACGCGCCTGCGCTCCGGCCGGGTTCGGACTGATCTGTCACGTCGAACCTGTGTGCTCTGCTCGTGCGGGCGCGACTCGGCGCCTCTTGTTCTGCCCCGATGCCTACCCTCAAACGCGACGGGGTCCACGTGGAAAATCGCAGCTCGGACGATTCCAGCGAGGTCCCGCTGTCCAGCGTTTTCTTCGGTCCGCGAAGACCGTCGGCGGCTGTCAGCCGTCGCTGAACGGATCGATGATCCGGCAGCCCGTCGGTGCGAAATCCGCGGCGTTGCCGGTGACAACGGTCCAGTCGCGCGCCAGCGCCTGCGCCGCGATCATCAGGTCGGCGCCGGGATGGCCGATCCTGGCCGAGAGCGCACCCCAAACCCGGGCGTCCTCGGGCGTGAAGGGCAAGAGCCGGTCGGAGAAGAGTGTCATGGTCCGGTCGAGCCACACCCGCAGGTCGGCGGCGAAATCGGGATTTCGACCCTCTTGCAGCCCAATTCCGCGCTCGATCTCGCCTATAGTGATGACGCTGATGAACAGCTCCGCTTCAGCCTGCCCCGCCAGCCAGGCCGCAACTTGAGGCGCTCTGCCCGACCGGCGCACCGCCGAAATGACGTTGGTGTCGAGGATGAAGCTCAAAACTGGACATCACGCGGACGGGCCTCGGCCCGCGGTAGATCGCCCTCGGGAAAGGACATGAGGTGATCCGCGAAACTGTCCCGCCGGGTCTGAGCCGCATCGAGCAAGCGGTGATATTCCTCGACCGACAGCACCACCACCGCCGGCTTTCCGCGCCGCGACACTTCCTGGGGCCGCCCGGCCAGCGCCGCGTCGACCACGGCGCTAAAGCGGTTCTTGGCATCCTGAAGGCTGAGCATTGCGGGGCGTCCTGTCTAGCTACCTGGCTAGATAAATATTGCGGATTGTGGCAATTTTCAAGACCGACGGTTCGGAAGACATGCGTCTCGCCCCAAGTGTGGCGGAGATACCGGCGCGATCAGGCCCATCGGGCGCGCGCCCCCTGCCCTAGCCACAAAATCCCAATAAAATACGAGGCGTTTTCATAATTCCTAATAATTTCATAGTCTTGCAGAAAGTTGACAGCTGTCAACTCTTGTCTCCAAGGTGTCGCGCCCTGCCCTCTTCAACCAGAAAGTTGACAACTGTCAACTTTTGCCCGGCCCGAATTCATGCCGCCTTCTTCGATCCGGTCGACAGAAGCGCCATCACCATCGGACCGGGCGAGAACGCCCCCTGCCCCGCTTTGGTGGTCAGCGCGCGCAGGTAGCCGCCGGGCGACTGGATGCTGTCGGTGCGTTCGAGGATGCAGGCGAGCGTGATCGCGGCGTCGAGGGGGCCCATGTCGGCGCAGGCTGTCTCCCAGGCATGGGCGCTGATGCCCATCATCCCGTAGGCGAAGCTTGCGGCACGGAAGAGATCGTCCCAGGTTCCGATCCTTTGATCCGGGCCGTAGTCGATGATCGATGGGGCCGCTTTCAAGACGAGTTCCAGCGGCAGACGCGGCGCGGCGCCGGGTTTGGGCGAAGGCTCCCCCGCCCCTCGCCGCAGTTCTGCGGGAGGTTCAAGATCTGAAGAGTCTTCGTTTGAATTCTGTTGGTGCCGCTCATTTTCGACGACTCTGCCGCTCATTTCTTTCGTTTCGATGGAGGCAGCGTACGCCTCGGTCACGTCTGTCCCCAGAGTTTTCACCGTGCCCGCAAGATCGCGGAGAGCCCCCCCGTCGAGCTTCCGGCGAAGGGCCCGGCGGGCAAGACGGGCACGGTCCTCCAGCGCGTCCCAGAGGCCCGGGAGCCCCTCTTCCTGTGCGTGGGCGATGAGGCTCGAGGCGTCGCGCAGCGCCAAGACGACGGTCTCGCGCAGGCGGCGACGCTCTTCCTGGGCCTCGCGGGTGGCGCGGGCGGCGGCGGCGATCTCGTCCGCGCGGGCGAGAAGCGGTGCGAGGTCGAAGCCGAAGGCACGGTCGATGCGGCCGGAACGGTCACGGCGGGCGTAGCGCTTGCCGTTGGGGCTGTCGTGGCGCACGAGCAGTCCGGCTGTCACCAGGGCGGCGAGGTGGCGTCGCAGCGTGCTTTCCGCCATGCCATGCGCGCGCTCCGACAGCGCGGCGTTCGAGGGAAAAACCACCATCGCCTCGGAGGCGCCGAGGTCGTCGGCGGGATAGAAGCTTAAGAGCGCGTTCAGGACCGTGAGGTCGCGGTCGCTCACGCCGAAGCCCGCGCGGGCGGTGCAGAGGTCGCGGAAGAGCGCCCATTTCGGGCGCGGCTCGGGCGCCGGGGCAGGGGGGGTCAGGGCCTCTTCGGTCAGCATCCGGGATGCGATTTGCCCAGCCGATACCGGCTGGCGCCCGAAGGGCGTCAGGGTCAGTCGTTCCATATCCTGTCACGAGGCAAAACTTTTCTGCCCGCCGAATCGGCGGCTGTTGACAGCCGTCAGGAGGGGAGACTAAGTTGGGCTTGCTACAACACCAAAGAGCCTTCCGGGTCCGTCCTGGGGGGCTTTTCTTTTATCGTCTTGCCGGCTCGTGCCTCCTTGTCATTGCTCTTGTTGCTGCTCGGGACGGGGCCTCAGGCCCCGGGTCCACCGCCGGAGTTTTCCCAGTTGCGGTGAATCTCGCAGAGGTTCTCGGCCAGCCAGTCGGCGAAGCCTTCGCCGGTACGGGGCAGGGTGATCGAGACCGATTTGCGGCTTTGCTTGAGGGTCGCCAGAGGCGTCCCGTCATGGCGTTTCAGGGTCTGTTGCGGCTTGGAGGGCGGCCTCAGCGCGGCATGCTCGGGCTCGGCCGCCTTCGTGCCGCGCTTCGACAGCCAGTGCACCAACGCGTCGAAGCGCGCGTCCGAGGTTTCCGCGCCGCTGGCCTGCAGCATCTGTTGGGCGAGCTCGACATCGACATCAGCGTGCTTCTGCAGGAGGTCGGCCAGCTCGAGCCAGCGGTCGCGGCCGACGGAGGGCGCGGAGCCGATGATCTCGATCAGCCCGACCGGCAAGGCATCCGCCACGTTCAGAAGCCGCGAAATCAGTGTCTTGTCGGTCGAAAGCGCGTCGCAGATGATCTTGCGCTCGTAGCCCGCGTCTTTCATCTGGCGGGCAAAATTGGCCTTTTCGATAAAGCTCAGATCGCGGCGGGCGGCGTTTTCCTGGCCTTGGGCCATGATCACCGCGTCATCGTCGAGATCGCGGACCATCGCCTTGACTGGCTGCCCGAGATCTTGCAGCGCCATGACCCGGCGGCGGCCGTAGACGATCTGGTAAGCGCCGTCCTGATCAGGATGGGGGCGCACCAGCACGGGGACCTGCTGGCCATAGGTGCGGATCGACTCCATCAGTTTGGCGTGACCCTCTTCGTCATGCTCGAGCCGGTCGGTCAGGCCGCCGCTCTTGATCGCGAAGGGGTCGATCTCGATCACCGAACGGCTTTTCAGATCGGCGATGGAGCGGGAGACCGCGCCGATGGCCCCGCGCGAGTAGGCGGCGCTGTCCGGGCGGGCAGGGGAGCTGGCGCCCTCGGGCTTTGCGGACTGTCCCATCAGGTCCTGAAGCAGGTTCTTGCGTGCCATCCTTAGCGCCCCCATGCAGCCTGGATCAGGCCCTCGATCTCGCCGTTCACGGCGTTCAGGCTTTCCATCGCACGATCGTATGTGGATCGGGTGAACTGACCGCGCTCGACCTCGTAGAGGGTCTGCTTGGTGATGCCCGCATCCGAGATCGCGGTGGATTTCAGCACCGTGTGGTTCAGGACGTGATCGCCGAACATGGCGCGCATGAAGCTGACCATCTGGTTCTGCGGACCGTCTCCGGGCTCGTAGCGGGTGACGACATAGCGCAGCCAGTCATAGCTCATGTCGCCCCCGGCCTCGGCGACGACGCCAAGAAGGTTCGAGGTCATCAGAAGAAACTGGCACATCGACATGACGTCGAGCATCTGCGGGTGCACGGTGACCAGAACGGCGGTCGCGGCCGAAAGCGCGGACATGGTGAGAAAGCCCAGTTGCGGCGGGCAATCCATCACGACCACGTCGTAATCATCGGCGATTTGGGCCAGAACAGAGTCTATTCTGGTGAAAAACATCGCGCCCTGGTTCTGCGCGAGCGCGCGGGGCGTGTCATGCTCGAACTCCATGAGATCGAGATTGCCGGGCACGATATCGAGATTGGGGAAATAGGTGCGCTGGATGATGTCGCGGATCGGCACCGGGTCCTCGTAGCGGATCGCGTCATAGAGCGTGCCGCCGTCGAGCAGGTCGAACTCGGGCTGGAAGCCGTGGAGCGCGGAGAGCGAAGCCTGGGGGTCGAGATCGACCGCAAGCACCCGGTATCCATCGAGCGCGAGCTTCTGCGCCAGATGCGCCGAGGTGGTGGTCTTGCCGGAGCCGCCCTTGAAGTTGATTACCGTGATCACTTGCAGATGGTCGCCCTCGCGACGACCCGGAAGGTAGGTTCCGGGCGTTTTTGCGCCGTGTTCGAGATGATTTCTGAGCTCGAGAATGTCCGAGGGCGAATAGAGCCTGCGCCCGCCCGGCGCGATCTCGGGGGAGGGGCCGCGACCATCGAGATGGAGCTTGCGGAGATAGGCGTCCTTGACGCCCAGGAGCGCAGCCACCTCGCCCGAAGTGAACTTGCGCAGCTCCTTGCGGGCGTTCGGGGGAAAAAGTTGCGCCCGGTGCGCCTGAAGGCGCTCCGAGAGCCGGGCGGCATGGTCGCCCACGAGCTGGTCGATCCGCTCGGGTTTGGTCATAGTCTCGCTCGTCACTGCCTCGACGCTGCCCCGTTGTTACGGTTTGCGCCGTGTTTTTCGCTTTGTTGCGTAAGTTAATGACGCGCGCGGGAGATTCGGGCAAGATCTTTCTGCCCCACATGCTGTGGCACGCAGGGCAGGGGGCACAAGAGGGCAGTCCGGTTGGGCTGGAATAGAGCCTGTTGCGGGCCATTTGATCCGGTTGTTCAAGCGCAACGGATCCGCCTCGACGGTGCGACCAGTCACAGCCGTGCTTGCCGAAGGGAACAAATCCCGCAAGGGTTGTGCGCGGGTCGCGCGCTTGGTCCGACCCGGGACAGGAAGACCTACGGCAGGCAGATGGTTTGGGCTTTGATCGACCCGGGACAGTTCGGGACATATTTCATTGACGGCGACTATCCCGGCTGGGCCGATCGGTTGCGGGTCTATTACGAGACCGCGATGAGCGACGCGGAAAAGCGCGCCATGGGCATGGAAGATCGCCTGCTGCTCTCGGAGTTCGCGGCGAAATTCACGAAGGATCGGGGTCGCCTGGCAGAGCATGAACGCCCCGCAACATTCGTCTCTCAAAGCCCGCTCCACTCGCTTGGCGCGATGGTCAAGCTGACCGACAGGCTTTTGGCGGTCGATGACCGGCTGGCGGAGATCATCGAGCGCCACGAGCCGGGGCGCCACCAATTCTGGCCCATCGACATCCGATTTCACGGCGGCGCCACGCCGGACCGGCCCTATTTCGGCTTCGTGATCGGCATCTTCCTCGAAACGTTCGATCCGGACCGATCCGATCCCGGCGCATGGCGGGCGCGTGGTCCTCGCTATTCAGCGATCACCACGACGACGCCACATGTCTCGAAGCTGGCGCTCTCCAGCGAGGCGATGGGCGATGCGCATATCTGGAGAGAGACCCGCCTGTCGCGCCCCGAGATTTGCCTATCCGACGTGCTCCATGCGGCAATCGCGGAGGCGGGGCTCGCGGTCCCGAAAACAATCCAGATGAGAGAGGTCTGAGATGGCGGGCCGCAGAGCCGTGTTCTTCTCGTCGCCAGGATGGCGCTTGGTCGTGCTTGCCGCTTTTGCCACGGCCGCCGCCTTCTTCGCGGGAGTGATCGCCACGCCGTCCCCGCAAGCCGCCCTGATCGCGCCAAAGGCGCTGGAAAACGGGCTCGTGGAATACAGGCTGGTCGATTTCGGCGCGGATGGCGTGCGCTTCACCGAAGATGACCCGGTCTGGGTGCTGCGGTTTCCGTCCTCCTACGACGTGCAGGTTCCCGATCTGCGCCGCAGTCAAGAGCAACGCGAGGCCAATCCCGCCTGGAAGAACAACTGGGAGCTGGGCATGCGCCTCGGCCCGTCAGGTGAGCCTGTCACGGAAAGCACCGATCTGAGCGGAGAGGGGATCGCGCTGCGGGTGACCGCCGCGCGGGTGGACTATGGCGATCCCGGAGGGGACGGCTGGCTCCTCGGATCGACGTTTTCGGCCCAGGTCAGCCGCATGGCGCAGTACCAGTGTCACCCGGAGATCGAGGAGTTCCCCGGCATCTGGCGCCTGCGGGAGCAGCGGCCTGCTGAGACGGCCGAACTCCGCGCGCGGCTCTCCGACGAGCTTGGCGTTCCGGAGAGCAGGACCGGTTTCGTCGGCAAATGCCGCATCGAAGGGACCAATTTCGACAGGTATATCGCCTATCACGAAGACGGTGCGGTGATGGGGCAGGGAACCTGTTCCCGTTCGGAGCGCGGCACTTGCACGCTCACGGTCTGGCTGCCGCAACGCCGGGAAACGATGCTACAGTTCGACAGGGACAGGCTGTCTGAACTGCGTAGGATCTATGCGTCGGTGGTCGATCTGTTCACGCGCGCCACTGTTTCCGATCCTTGAGTCCGGGCAGGTCGCCCGTCGCAGACCGACGTGACAGACGCGCTGATGTCGCAGAGCAAAATGAAGGACGGGCGATCCGAGATGGGCAGGTGAGGCCGAGAACAGATTGGACAGCCAGTGCCGTCCCCATGGCGCGCGCACTTATGTGTGCGTCTATCGTCCTTGCGGGTATCGCTGACGTCGCGATCTCCGGAGAGACAGAAGCCGGAGCTTTGATCAAGCGCTTCGAGATAGATGGTTTGGTCGTCGATCTGCCCTGCGGCCGCGACAGCCGGGGTCTCAACATCGTCGTCGGCACAAGCCCGCATGTAGAGACCTGCGCCGCCGATCCCGACCCGGTCGAGACCGAGCGATTGTACTTCTATCCGTGCTGCCAAGGCGTGCTCGACTGGGCGGGCATGGCATCGCCGACCGCCGACACTCCCGTCTGGGATGGCGGCGCGACGATCTTCAAGCTTGACGGGCGGCGTGCGGAGAGCCGTTCGGATGAAATCCGGGCCACGTTCCATGCGACCTTGGCGGAGTTCGATCTTGCGCTTGTCAGAACCCCCGACGGACGGCTCAGGCCAGCCGAGACCGAGCCGATGCACGGAATGTTCGTTCTCCACAACGACGACGAGGTGACCTTGCTGCTTACGGAGGACCGTCTTCTTGCCGGGCGCCAGCTCTTGGGTGAGTGTCGAACCTATTGCGATTTCACCTCTGTGCTCGATGAGACCGACGGACCCGGTGCGCGTCCGGTCGTCACGTTCGGAGGGCTGCGCTGCCCGAATTTATGCCGATCCATGCGGATCGACAGGGAACGCATGTCAGGACCCGCCTGGTTGGCGGACGTCACCCGGACTCTCCGCGCGCTCGACCGGTTCCTGTTCCGCGACCAGCCGTGAGCCAGTCTGCGGCATCGGCTCCGGCAATGCGGTCAGGTTGGCGTCCCGGTGACCTGCTCCCCTGAAAAGTCCACGTTTTGAGGTTAGCCTGTTCTCCGTATGATGTGCCACCTAGCGTGCCCTCGGCCGGCGTCGTGCGCTGATTTCATCAGGTCCGCCGGAACCTTGTGCCCGATGGCACTGTGCGGCCGTTCCTCATTTTAGGTTCTACGCCAAAACTCCGACTTTTCCGCCGCATAGACAGCTCGCAGTTTCCGGAAAGCAATTCACGACGCGAACGTTTTCGATGCGCCGCAGGCAGGTCCTCACGCTGACCGCGCGTTTTTCACGCTGAATTCACGGCGCCGGTCTGCCTACAGCGTCGCGACCTCGTCATGATCGCACTGTGCATCGATATGCGATGCGCAAGGAGCAGCGCGGGAAGGGGGGCGTCCGTGTCGATAGTGCATCACCGTTTTCGATTGTCCGGCCGCGACCCCGGTGTTGTCGCGCAGCTCTGCACGGCATCGCGGAGGTCTGCGGGCCCGTATGACTGGCGGACCCGGACCTCCGCATCGCCGATCGCGCTTGGACCCGCGGGCGTGGCCCGTTCGCAGGTCATAGACCGCGCGTCCTGCGAGGGCCAAAGGCTGCCGTGTGACGAACTTGGCGCACCCGCTTCAACTCCCAAACTCGAGACGTTTTCCACGACGGCGCGTCCCGGGTGCGCCGGGCATCCCGACCGGAGCTCCCTCCCGGTCGGGACACCGGCCCGATTGCCCGACTGGGCGCGCTAGCGGTCTCGGCCGCCGCGGGCCCGGGATCGGGCCGCCACAGGACATTTCAAGCATCGGGGTCCCGGGCGCCAAAAGGCGTGCGCAGGTGAGACCCGTAGTCAAGGGGACCATATCATGACGATCAGCTATTCGGATATTGCCGGTGACACCTATGCGGGCTTCGGGCCGGACGACGTCCTAACCTTCAATCTGTCCCTGAATGCGACGCTCTTCCGGATCGTGCAGGTGGGTCCCGACGTGGAGATCCGGCAGGGCGGCACCGTGACGACCCTGAGCTCCACCGACCTGGCGCTGGTGACCGGCTCCCTGGACGACGGCACGCTTCGGCTCTCCTTTGCGGATGGCTCGGTCTATCTGCGCGCCGACGGGTCCGGCGCTCCGCTGATCGGCAGCGGCTCAGGCGACGCGATCGACGGCGCGGATCTCAGTGGAGCCTACGAGATCGCCGCCGGTTCGGGCAATGACCTGATCTATATCGGCACCGGATTGTCGGGTGATGACCGCATCGACGGCGGCGACGGCTTCGATCGTCTGATCTTCGAGGGCGTGATGGCCGACCTGATCCAGTTCGATGCCGCGACGGTGACCGGGGTCGAGCGTTTCGAGGCGGCGGAGGGCAGCCAGGTCCGCATCGCGCTCGCGAACGAGACGGTCGGCGTGCAGGCGATCTTCGACTATACCGCGACGGCGCAGGTGCAGTCCGATCTGAGCCATGTGGATGGCAGCGCCGTCACCTCGGCCCAGTTGCGGCTGACCGGCGGCGACGGCGCAGACACGCTGATCGGTGGGGCGCTGGATGACACGCTGCGGGGGAACGACGGCAATGACAGCCTCGAAGGTGGGGAGGGCGCCGACCTCATCATCGGCGGGGCAGGGCGCGACACGCTGACCGGCGGTCTGGGCGACGATCGCTTCAGCTTCGGTTTCGCGTCACCGCGCAGCGAAAGCTCTCCGAACGTCGCGGATACGATCACCGATTTCGAGGGCCGGGGCGTCGCGGGCGGTGACATCATCGAGTTGCCGGCCTTCGCGGGCAGCCTGCCGCTCGTGTTCAATTCCGAAAGCATCGATTTTGCGCCCGATCCCGACGGGGCCATCGGCGAACAGCTGCCGCCCGAACTGATCGGAGACGGCTTCGCGGATGTGAGCTGGCGGCGCGACGGGACCGGACATCTGATCTGGGTCGATGCGGATGATGATGGCCAGTTCTCGGAAGAGGACATCCTCATCCGTCTGTCCGGGGTGAGCGCCGCGACGGATCTGAGCATCACCGCAGAGGATTTCGCCTCGGCGTTCCGGGTCGTGCGTCTCACCCAGGGCCCCGACATGTATCCGGAGACGGCGGGGGCGAATACCGGACAGGACGAGATCTACGGGCTGGGCGGGAATGACGTGATCTCGACCGGAGCGCAGAACGACACGGTATATGGCGGCGGCGGCGACGACCGCATCTTCGGCGGCGACGGAAGCGATAGCCTGCTCGGCGATGACGGTGACGATTATATCGAGGCCGGGACGGGCGACCGGGACACGGTCCGCGGCGGCGACGGCAATGACGAGATTCACGGCATCTCCGGCAACGAGCAGGTGTTGCAGGGCGATGCCGGGAACGACCGCATCTTCGGCGGCACCGGCACGGACCGCATCGCCGGCGGCGCGGACAACGATGAGCTCGACGGCGGCGACGCGAACGACACGATCGGCGGCGGCAGCGGAGACGACCTGATCCGGGGCGGAAAAGGCGACGATTTTCTGAGCGGCGGCACCGGCAACGATGTTCTCGAGGGCGGCGACGGTGACGATGTCCTGAACGTGTCGGCCGGGCTGGACGTGCTGACCGGAGGGATTGGCGCCGATCAGTTCTGGGTCTCGACGTTCTATACCTCGACCGGAACGGTCATCACGCCGAACCGGGTCACGGATTTCGATGTCGCGAGCGGCGACCGGATCGTGATCCCGAGTTATCCGACGGGCAGGCCGCTCGCGTTTCGCGGCGCGGTTCTCGAGGCGGGGTTCACCGGCGCGGTCGGCGACAGCCTGAGGGGCATCGACAACGATCCGCTGGGATCGGGCTTCACGCAGGTCTTCTTCTGGCAGAATGGCGTCGATGCCGAGATGTTCATCGACCTCGATGGCGACCGCGTTCTCGACAGCACCGATGTGCGGATCATCTTCGAGGGTCTGGATGCGGCCCTGATCGGCGAGGATGCGTTTGTTCCCGGCACGTTCACGGTGCAGATCGGATCGCCCGGTGACGACACCCTGTTCGGAGACAGCCTCGCGAACGAGATCTACGGGTTGGGAGGCGCCGACGAAATCACCGGCAATGGCGGCCGCGACACCCTTTTCGGCGGCACCGGCAACGACACCCTGATCGGCGGAACCGGCAATGACACTCTTGTCGGCGACGAGGATGACGATTTGCTGATCGGTGGGGGCGGCTTCGACTTTCTCCAAGGCAGGTCCGGAAACGACCGGATCAACGGCAGCGGTGGCCAGGTCTATGCCAATGGAGGCTCCGGCGACGATATCCTCGACGGCGGCGATCTGGCGGACACTCTTTTCGGGGATACGGACAACGATCTTCTCCGCGGACATGGCGGCAACGATTCCCTCGATGGCGCGTCCGGGGACGACGAGCTTCATGGCGGCGACGGCGCGGACATCCTTTCGCCCGGAGCGGGCGACGATGTCTCCTTCGGCGGCACAGGCGCAGACCGCTATCGGCTTTCGTCGGGAATGGACGTCTTCACCGGCAACGGAGACGCCGACGTGATCGAGGGCCGGGTTTTGGACAGTTCGGCGACCTCCGCGCAACCGCAGCTCCAGGCCTTTACGACGGTGACGGATTTCGATCCCTCGGGCGGCGACGAGCTTTATCTGACGAACGGCACCGGAAACGGCCGCGCCGTGCGGCCGTTTGTGTTCCTGGGCGAGATCGCGCTCGACGGGACCGAGCCTCTGGCCGGGGCGGCGCTTCCGACGAACGGGCTCGAGCCCGGCTTCACCCCGTTTTTCACCTGGACCACGACCGCGGGCACCTGGCTTTTCGCGGACAGCAACGACAACGCTGTGCTCGACGCCACCGACTTCACGCTCTTCTTCGAGGGCAGTCAGGGGTTTGGACAAGAGGCATTCCGGGCCGGCACATTCGCCGTCATCGTGGGCGATGGATCGGCCAACGAGCTGACCGGCACGACGCTCGGCGATACGATCTACGGGCTTGCGGGCGATGACCGGATCTTCGGCCTGGCCGGGGCGGATTCGCTTCTGGGCGGCGATGGCAACGACATCCTCCAATCGGGCGACGGGCTGGACACCGTCCGGGGCGGCGAGGGCGACGATCACCTGTTCGGCGGCAACGACTACGACCAGCTCTATGGTGACGCGGGCGCCGACCGGCTCGAGGGGATCGGCGGGTCTGCCAACCTTCTCTTTGGCGGCGCCGACAACGACACCCTGATCGGAGCCGACGGGAACGACAACCTGAACGGCGACGCGGGGGCCGACAGCCTGCTTGGCGGGCAAGGCGACGACTGGCTCAACGGCGGTGCGGATGACGACGCGCTCTATGGCGAGGACGGTACAGACCGGCTGAACGGCGGGGCAGGATCCGATCTGCTCGACGGCGGCGCGGGCGACGATATCCTGACGGCATCGACGGGCGCGGACCGGATGACCGGCGGCACCGGCCGCGACGTTTTCTACTTCTCGGTGACCGGCGCACCGATCTCGTTCCTTTCCGAGCATACGGTCATCCTCGATTTCGACCGGGACGAGGGGGACGTGATCGACCTCGCGAACAATATCTCCTCCTTCCGTCCGCCCTTCGTTCTGCGCAGCGAGATCGCAGCCGGCTACACGAACACCCTCGGCGACACTCTGGGCGGCGACGATCTCGGCACCGGGTTCACCCAGTTCTTCAGCTGGTTCGACGGGACCGGCACCTGGCTGATCGGGGATACCAACGACAACCGGCAGCTCGAGGCGACCGATTTCGTCCTGCGTCTCGATGGTGCGCACCCCCAGCTCGACCGCTTCTATTTCGCCGATGACGTGTTCGCCGTGCGCGTCGGAACCGATCTCGGGGACACCCTGATCGGAGATGGCGAGGCCGATACGATCTACGGTGTCGGCGGCAATGACAGTCTCCTGGGTCTCGGCGGCGCGGATTCGCTCTATGGCGGTGCCGACAGGGATACGCTCGAGGGCGGTGACCTCGGCGATCGGCTCTATGGCGGTGCGGGCGAGGATTCGCTCCTTGGCGGAGCCGGGCGCGACACGATTTACGGCGGAGACGAGGCCGATGTCATCTCGGGCGGGCTCGACGCCGACGCGCTCTTTGGCGGCGGGGGCAATGACGAGATCACCGGAGGGTTCGGCGACGATGCGCTTGACGGCGATGCCGGCGACGATGTCCTGCGTGGCGGGGCGGACAATGACCAGCTCCGGGGCGGGACCGGAGATGACAAGCTCTTCGGCAATGACGGCGCCGATTTCCTCGATGGCGGCAGCGGCAATGACATGGTCGACGGCGGGGCGGGCCGCGACCGGGTGCAGGCCAGTACGGGCCAAGACATCTACATCCTCTGCACCGGTGCCGACATCTTCCAGGCCACCATCTACGGCTCGGGCGCGGCGGCTCAGACCTCGACCCTGGCCGAGGCCGACATCATCACCGATTTCAGGCGCAGCCAGGGCGATGAGCTGGCGCTGACGTCTGGCGTCGGCATTCCGGTCTGGCAGCTCGAATTCCGCGGCGCGGTCGCCGATGGCTTCACAGGGATCGGCAGTCGCTTCGGCGGTGCGGCGCTCGAGGCGAACACGCTCGGGCTCTATACCCATACCGAATGGGGCGAGGTGACCGATCCCTTCGCGCGGACCTGGCTGATTGCGGACAGCAATGGCAACGGAATCGCCGATGCGGACGATTTCGCCCTGCTCTTCACCGGCGGGCTGGAAGAGGCGTTGCAGCGCAGCGATTTCGACGGGCTGGTCAATGTCGCGCCCTTCGCCCGCGACGACCTGATCGAAATCGACGCCTCCACTGCCCGCGCGCTCGAGAACCTGCGGGCCGATTGGGGCCAAGGGATAGATTTCGATCCCGAGGGCCGCGAGCCCGAGCTGGTGACGCTGCACTACACCGATGCCACGGGTCAGGAGGTCAGCACCGCGATCGGCGCTGCGGTCACCGTGACGCTCGAAAGCGGGGCAGAGCTTCGGGTCGAGGCCGATGGCAGCTTTGTCTACGATCCGAACGGTGCCTTCGACACGCTGGCCAGCGGCGAGACCGGCGAGGACATCGTACGCTACACGATCACCGACAGCGATCCCGATGGCGCGAAAACCGCCGACGCGACGGTGACGTTCCGTATCCTGCCTGCGGGCGAGAACATCGCACCGGTCTTCCGCGACGCGACGCTCTCGATTGCCGAGAACCCCGTCGCCGGAGCGCGCCTCGGCACGGTGAGCGCAACGGATGCCAACGACCTCAACGATCTGCGCTACAGCATCGTCGACGGAAATATCGGGGACGCCTTCGACATCGACGCCGTCTCGGGCGAGGTGATCGTCCAGAACCCGTCCTTCCTCGACCACGAAACCAATCCGGTGGTCTTCCTCGAGGTCGAGGTGCGGGATCGCAACGGGCTCGGCCTCTCGGACACCGCGACCCTGACCGTGCTGATCAAGGACGTGAACGAAGCGCCGGTGATGCTCGACCAGGTCCTGACGCTCGACGAGAACAGCGCACCGGGCACCGAGCTGATCATCGCGCCCGCGGCCGATCCCGACAACCGTCCGCCCTTCGACACGCTGAGCTACACGATCCTCTCGGGCAATGACACGAGCGCCTTCCGGATCGACAGCGCAACGGGGATGCTCTCGGTGGTCGACGCCGCGCAGCTCGATTTCGAGCAGCGACCGTCCATCGTGCTCGAGATCGGGGTCACGGATGGCGGATCGCCCGCCCTGTCCGACCAGGCGCTCGTCACCGTCTCTCTGACCGACCTGAACGACGAGGCGCCCGAGGCCGACCTGAACGGCAGCGCCGCGGGTCGCGATCTCGCCACGACCTATCTCGGCGGCACCCAGCTCCTGATGCCCGAGATGATCGTCACCGACCCGGATTTCGGCGGCACCGGCACGCTCTCCGGGGCGACCGTCCGCTTCTCCGCGCCCGACGGGATCGGCACGGAGCGGCTGTCCGTCGATACGGCCGGGACGGCACTTGCCTTGACCTACCGGAGCGAGGGCACGACGGCGATCCTGGAGCTGACCGGCGAGGCGGGAGTGTCCGTCTATCAGCAGGTTCTCAGAACGCTGAGCTACGAGAACGCCGCCGCTGCGCCGACCCTCGGGGAGCGCAGCCTCGACGTGAGCTTGAGCGATGGCGTCAACAGCGGGGCGCCGAGCCTTCTGAGCCTGACGATCACGGTAGCCAATGCGCCGCCGCGGATCGATACCAATCTCGGCGGCACGCTCGCCGAAGGCGGCGCGCTTCTGATCGACAGCTCGCTCTTGTCGGGCAGCGATCCGGACGGCCCGGATGGCGATCTGATCTACACGATCACTCGCGAGGCCGCGCATGGGGCGCTTACCGTGGACGGCATCACGCTGGGCCTGGGCGACAGCTTCTCGCAGACCGTGCTCGCCACCGGCTTGCTGAGCTACGCGCATGACGGCAGCGAGACCGTCGCAGACAGTTTCGCATTCGCGCTTTCGGACGGCGAGGCGACCCTGCCCGAGGCCGATTTCGCACTGAGCGTGACGCCCGTGGACGACGCGCCCGAGGTCAGTGTCAACACCGGCCTGATCGCGACGGAGCGCGGCCTGTCCCTGATCGGACCCGACGCGCTGGCCGCCATCGATCCCGACACAGACCCCGAGGCGGTCAGGTTCGTTCTGACCTCGCCCCCGGCTCTTGGTCTGGTTCAGCGTGACGGCCAAATTCTGGGCACCGGCGACAGTTTCAGCATGGCGGATATTTCCGCCGGTCTCGTGGGGTATCAGGGAAATGACGGCTCAGCTCCCAGCGTCGGCTTCCGCTTCAGCCTCACTGACGGGACGACCGTTCTCGCCGAAGAATACTTTCGGATCGAGCTCGCCTTCGGCAATGCGCCTCCGGTCATCGACCCGGACGGGCTGTCGCAGCTGTCAGGGCGAGTGACCGAGCTGGAGGATGGCGCTCCGGGCGAGGGCACGGACCTCCTGACGGTCAGCGGCGTCGTGACTGTCTATGATCCGGAAATCCTCGACAATCCCAGCGCCTTCGTCACGGCGCCCGCCGATGCGATCGGGACGATGGAGATCATCCGGCACCCGAACAGTATCCTGTTCGGACCGGATCAGTCGCTCACCTGGGTGTTCTCCGTGTCCGATGCCGCGCTCGACGCGCTGTCCGAGGGAGAGGAGCTGACCCAGCTCTACGCGCTCACCGTCGTGGACGGCAGCGGCGGCGTCGCGACCTCGGAGATCGAGATCACCCTGGAAGGGCGGGGCGACGCGGTGGCGACACCGCTGGACGCCGTCGCCGAGACGGTGCTCGAGCGCGCCGACGGTGCGCCCGACGAGGGCGCCGCGATTGCGACGAGCGGCACGATCGCCTTCACCGATCCCGATCTGGCGGATATCCACAGCGTCCGGATCGATCCTCTCGACGCGGGGCTGGGCGGCATCCTGACCGCCGTGATCGACAGCGACACCACCGGAACGGGCAGCGGGACACTGCGCTGGGACTACCTGATCGACGGCAGCGCGCTCGACAGCCTGAACGCGGGCGAGGTCATCACTCAGAGCTTTGCCCTGACCCTTCTCGACCCTGCCGGGCTCGACCGGACCGTCACGATTGCGATCGACCATGTCGGTGCCAATGACGCGCCCGAGCTCGCGCCGGAGATCGACCTCGGCGCGATCTCCGAAGACGCGACGCTGGCCCTCGATCTGGCCGAGATCTTCGCGCTGGGGGATCGCGCCCGCGACGCGGATGCCGAGGATGATGCCGCGACGCTCGCTTACGAGGTCGTGGGCGGACCTGCGCTGGGCAGCCTCACACAGACCGCGGACGGCCTGCTTTTCGACCCGGGCACCGCGCTGCAATCGCTCGGCAGCGGCGAGAGCGTCGAGGTCGCCCTCGACGTGGTCGCCCGCGACGCACGCGATGCGGTGTCGAACGTCTCGACCCTCCGCCTCCGCATTGACGGGGTGAACGACGCGCCCGAGCTTTCCGTGAATGCACCGCTGGCACTTGTCGAAGGCGGCGCGGCGATGATCGGCAGCACGATCCTGAGCGTCACCGATATCGACGACGCGGCCGAGGACATTCTCTATCGTCTCGCCGAGCGACCGCCATACGGCGAGCTCGTTCTGGGCGGGTTGACCCTGCAGGTGGGCGACAGCTTCACCCAGGCCGATATCGACGCGGGTCTTGTGCAGTATCTTCACGACGGCAGCGACACGCTGTTCGACGGCCTCACCCTGACCTTCGGCGACGGCGAAGCGCCCGAGCAGACCCTCCGGCTCAGCATCAACGTGACGCCGGTCGACGACACGCCTCCGGTCGTCGATCTCGATGGACCGGCGACGTCCGGGATCGACCGCGATCTGGTCTACGAAGGAGGCGCCCTGGCGGTGGCCGATACCGACGCCTTCATTCTCGATCCGAACGGCGAATCCCTGATCGCGCGGATGGAGATCCGGCTTTCGGGAGACCGCGATGGCAGCGCGGAGAGCCTTTCGCTCAATGCCTCGGGAACGCCGCTGACAGTGACGGTATCGCCGGATGGCGCGGTGATCGTGACCGGGCTTGCAGAGCCGCAGGTCTACGAGGCCCTGCTCGCGACGCTGACCTATCGCAACGAGGCCGACAGCACGACCGGAGGCCTCCGGAGCGTGACCGTCGCGGTCACGGACGCCGCGGGCCTGACCTCGCCAGCCGCGGTCGCGACGATTGCGGTGTCGCAGGGCAATCGCCCGCCGGAGGCGCTCGATCAGTCCTTCGACATCACCGAAGACACGCTTCTCTCCGGCGCCTTCACCCTGTTCACCGATCCCGACGCGGGCGACGTCGTCCGGATCACCGCTGTCAACGGCGACCCCGCCGCTGTTGGCGGCGCGATCCTCGGATCGGGCGCGGTGTTCCTGCTGTCAGGCGACAGCAGCGGGACGAACCTGATCTACGACCCGCGACAGGCCCTGAACGGGCTGGCCGAAGGCGAGACACTGACCGAGACCGTCACCTTCACCGTCACCGATGAGGCGGGCCTGACCGACACCGGAACGATCACCATCGACGTCGCGGGCGTGAACGATGCGCCGACGGCGCTCGACGATGTCACCTCGGTCTTCGAGGACGGAACCACGCTGGAGCTTGCCGAGACGCTCCTGTCGAATGACAGCGATCCCGACGGCGATACGCTCAGTATTCTTTCCGTCGACAGTTCCGCGACGGTGGGCACGGTGATCTTCGACGCGGCGACGCAATCGCTGCGCTACCGCGCCGACGCGGACATCCTCGACGCGCTCGAGCCCGGCGACAGTCTGGTGACCGGGTTCGACTACGTGGTGACCGACGCGTTCGGCGGCACAGACACGGCGCGGGTCGAGATCACCGTCTACGGCGTCGCCGAGCCCAACAAGGGTGGCAACGTGAATGGCGGCGGGACCGACGACGTGCTCCAGGGCGATACCGGAGCGAACTCCCTGCGCGGAGGCGCCGGGAACGACACGCTGATCGGAGGCGGCGGCGACGACACGCTGAATGGCGGCGCCGGTGCGGACGTCTTCGTCTTCGGCCCCGGATCGGGACGGGACGAGATCACCGGATACGAGCCAGGCCTCGACCGGATCGACGCGGCCGCGGCGCTGGGGCTCACGGGTGCGGGCGCGGTGTTTGCCTTTTTCGACAGCACGGGCGATGGCCGGATCGACGATCTCGACAGAGATGCTTTCGTGATCCGCGGTCGCCTGACGCTCGAGTTCGACGGAGACGGGATCGATGGCAACGCTGCCGATGCCGTGACGCTCAAGTCGATTTCCGCACTAACCAGCGCGGATTTCGGCGACGCCATGTTCTGAGGCTCAAGCGGGGTGCCCTGCGGCGCCCCGCGGTTGGCTGTCGAGCATCTTTATCGCCGCGGCACAGCTTTGAGTCATGAGCCAGGCCGCCCGTGCGAGCGAAGTTCTCGCTTGCCAGGCTCTACTTTCATCGGAAGGTTCGCCTTGAGTCACCGCCGCCCCTGTGGCGCGTTACGTCTGCCTTCTCGCCGTTGGCCTCCGCGGTCAGCTCCGTGACACACCGGGACGCGGAATGTCGTGAAGCCGCCCGGCCCCCGCTTTCGCGCGCATGACCTGGCCCGGAAAGGATTGGGCGGTGTCGTCCGAGCGCGCTTGTCTGTCGAGCGCCATCCGAACCTGCGCGATGTTGGGTATCTGGCCCGGTGGCGCGCTGAGGAAGATGTCCGCGATCCGGCACGAGAGTTGCGCGGCGGCGAAACTGGTGCCCTCCATCGCCACACGAGACCCGTCCCGCGCGCCCGCCGAGAAAGTCCCCGGCTGGGCCGCGCCGTCGCGGATCGGAGCCGACGCGCAAGGCTCGGTTCCGCCGCCCCCGAGCGCGTTCGCCCGAAAACCGGTCGCCGAATAGGGCATCATGCGCCCATCCGAACGGCGATGGCCCGCGCCAAGAAACACAGCGCTTTGACCGGTGGCCGCGGCCAGAGGGCTACCGAGAGCATTGAATGTTCCATGTCGTTGCAGCACAGCAGACCCATCCGTATCTGTGGGTGTGGAGCCATCCAGCGGATAGTCATAGCTGTCGATGGCGCGACCGGTGCTGTCGTATCGATGGTAGTCCTCGGTTGCGAATTTCGCGCGTCTGTTGACCTGCGAGCGAGGTTCCTCGGATTGGTCGGTCTGTACCGTCAGAAGAATATCCAGAGGCGCTTGACCGGTATTGGTCACCGAGATCTGCCAGTCTCCCGAAGGCGCAAGCGCAGTGGTCTCGAATAGCTCGGTCTGTTTTATCGCCAGAAGATAGCTCAGGCGTTCCTGCGCCGGTGCCTTCCCACCAAAGGCCGAGGTTTCGGGATAGCGGTCGAAATAGAGGCGGGCGATTGGGTCCGTGCTTTGAGTGTCGACCAGCGACTGCTGCATGCCGCTGGCGCCCGGAAGATCGGCAGAGCTTTTGTAATGCCCGGGCGGTTCGATTTCTACAAGGAGCGGTAAAGCGCTGTTTAGAGGCATCGCCTCACGGGTTCTGATCTCAACGAAACTGGCGGATTGATCCGACGGCGGCACGCGCAATGTAAATTGTTCCGTGGAGCCACCGGAGAGGCGAATCTGGACATTGCCTTGCTGGAGGTTCTCGTTTCCCGCCGGCACCGACAGGAGAACCGGCGGGCGATTGTCTTGACCGCGACGGGCGTTGAGCGTGGAAATCAGGTCGGGGATGAGGTCGTAACCACCACGAGTGGGTGCGGCCTTGCCGAAGGACAGGTTGATCACGATCGGGTAGCCGGTCCTGTGCGATGACCCATACCTTGTCGCGTTCCGTTGCCAGAGAGCATCCGCAAGCATCACCACGCGGATGATTCCGAGCGCGGCGAAATAACCCAGGAACTCGGCGCCGTGACCGACCAGCCCTCGGTCGGGCATGTTGATAGCGATGATACGATGTTTGTGTGCATGCTGATCCGAAGGATCGCGGCCGACCGCCGTATCGAGCACATGCGCACCGTGGCTTGCACGGCGCGCGAGGTCGCGCTGGCCGGTGAGGGTCTCGAAGTCGACGAGCCGCAGCGCGGCGTTGAAGCCCGGTTCATCGAGAGGATTGTTCCTGGGATCTCCGCCGGAGAAGTGGGTGAGCGCTGCGTCGATCTCGGCCGCCAGAACCTCGCGGCCGAAGGGCAGGTAGAATTGACGCAGCTTTTCGGTTCCGGCGCTTTCGTTAAGATCGGTCCGGCTCGCTGTCTGCTGCCATGCGGCCAGAACACGTGTCTTGCCACTGTCGAGCCGCGTGCGGCGATGGCCGAGCGGAAGGCCGACGTCGATTATGCCGGTGATGACCGTGTCCTCGTCGATTTCAAGCTCGGGCGGCAGGGCCTCTGTCGCATCGGGCATCAGTATACCCGGCAGGGCGAGATGGCTGGTCACGTGGGAGATGAAGCTGTCTAGCGGGTTCGCGGTTCCGTCCGGCCCCAGGCTGCTCTCGGGCACCGGGGGAAGATGCTGCTTCGTCGCAAAGTTCTCCAGCATGGACTGAACCATGAGTTCGACCAACGCCTGCTGGTGCTGCATGTCGGCGTTACCCGAGCGGGCCGAGAGAATTCCAGGCAGCTGCACGACCGTCGTCTGTGGAATTTCGGGCAGGACCAGCGCGTCGCCGAGCGCGCCCGAGCGCAGTGACGGAAGAATGCCTCCGGTTGCCTCGTTCCAGTCGATATAGCGATTGGGCTCGGCGGAGATCAGCGCGTTCCAGGGCGTCCAGGTCGCTGTCATCAGTGGCCCCACTCGCTGCTGAGCTTCGCTGCGTATTCGGCGCAGGCAAAGCGACGACCAGCCACCTGTGGGCGGTTTGCAAATTCATCGAGCTCAACCTCGCTCAGAATAAAATCTCCCCCGGGCAGTGGCGTTTTTACCTGAAAAGACACATTCGTTCGGGCCAGAAGCGCCCAGATCGCCTCACCTATGGCGCAGCCGAGCCGAGCCCCTGCGCTGTTGTCGAGCGGGAAATGCACGCCCGCGATGGTGCGATTGACCGCGATCCGATGCGCAAGCTGAAAGACCTGATCCTGCGCGGCCAATCCCGCAATGGCACTGCGCGATGGATCGCGCATGCGCGTGAGGACAGTGGCCAATGCGAACGCCTCGGTCGCCTGTCCGCCCGGAAAGCTTGAATGGTCCGGGGTCTGGATCATCGGTTGCACACGGGTGGACATGTCGATGGGGCGCGGCGCCCAAGTCAGCGACTTGATCCGCATCACCAGCATGTAGGCCAGCCTCAGCGTGACCATCATCACCTCCATCGACCGACGGCGTGCAGATGCATCAAGCTGTGAGATCGCGCCGAAAAACGACAGCATGTCGTCGATCTGCAGATTGATCTCGGCGATCCGGTCGAAGCGCAGATCGGCGTAGTTCCGAACCCAT
The DNA here is from genome assembly GCF_042679605.1 of Litorisediminicola beolgyonensis. Lineage (NCBI taxonomy): Bacteria > Pseudomonadati > Pseudomonadota > Alphaproteobacteria > Rhodobacterales > Paracoccaceae > Litorisediminicola > Litorisediminicola beolgyonensis. The sequence goes on along the minus strand of NZ_JBHTMU010000035.1, from coordinate 15,179 downwards.
TTCAGCTGCGGCTCAAGGGTCGTCGGCGCCGGAGCGGTCAGGGTCGCAATCGGATAAGGCCCGCAGGACAGGGTGGCAGTTCCTGGAGCATATTCACCGGCGTTGGCGTTCGAGGCCGATCCGTCGACGCTGAACTCCCCTGCAAGCTCGCACAACAACATGTCCATGCGCCGCGACGGGTCGAGATCGGTCAGATCGTTCGGCGCTGGCATCCGACTGAAGAGCGCTCGGTCCGATGTGTCTTGTTTGCCGTCCCAAAATCCGCTGAGAGCGTCATGAGTGACGGTGAGCCCGACATTGAGAAGCGGCGAAGACCGACCACCCGCATGACCGCCTCCTGCACCACCAGCGCCAGCACCTCCGGCGCCCGCGCCACCTGCTCCTGCCCCGCCTGCGCCAGCCCCACCGGCTCCCGCGCCACCTGCGCCGGCTCCGCCAGCGCCCGCTCCGCCAGCCCCTGCGCCTCCTGCCATCGTGCTCATTCCATCCCCCCTCAGAAATATCCACAGCAAGGATCATGTCACGGGATTGAGCTTCGCCACGTCAATCGAAGCCGATTATTTTTAGCGGAAAATTCACGCTAGGCGCGAAAATATTTGGAGATTTCACGCCTTTTCCATAGGATGCAGCAATTGCTGAGGCTTCGACTGAGATGCGTGCCGGGCCATTCGGCGCGTGGGGGTGTTTCATATTTGTTCGATTGTCTGACTGTACGGCTGTTTGGGCCGTTCGCCGCGATCTCCGCGTCGGGCGATGATCTTCTCCCGCGCGGAAGCAAGGCGCGGGCGCTGGTCGCGCTCCTTGTGACATCGGAGACATTCCAGCGGCGGCGGTCCTGGCTCCAAGATATGCTCTGGAGCGATCGCGGTCCCGAACAGCGCGCCGCGAGCCTGCGGCAGGCGCTTGTCGAGCTGAGGCGCTGCTGGGCTGAGATTCCTGATCTTCTCCAGACCGACCGACAGTCAATCGGCCTGGATCCCAAGAAGGTCCGCATCGACCGCACGGGGGAAGGCAGCGGGGCGCTTTTTCTTGAAGACGTCAAAGTGCGCGACCCCGCTTTTGTCTCTTGGCTCAGATTGCAAAGATTAAGCGTGAACTGCGTCGCGCCGGATCCCGCCCGGATCGAGCCGCGGATGACCGCCACGGATCGGACGATCACCGTTCTCTGTCGCAGCGACCACGACCCGAACGCGATTGCGCTCGAACATCTGGTGCAGGATCGAGTCTGTTTCATGCTCGGCGAATGCGCGGGCATCCGTGTGCGGATGGCCAAAGCGCTTTCGGTTGAACCCGATCCGCTACTTTGCAGCCTCAAGGCGATCTTGCCTGAGAGCGGACCGCCAGTGCTTCGGATCACTCTGGAATCGCTGCCGGGCGCACTGATGCTGTTCTCTGGCAGCACGCGTCCCGGACGCGATCCGGTCACCGCTGCCGATGCCCCCGGCACCCTCGCGCTCTGCGCGCAATTGGCAGATATCGTAAGGTGTCATCGTAGCGCAGCGGAGAGCTCCGAAACCGTGTCCGATCTTGTCGGCGAAGCGGTGGCGCTCATGTTCAGCTTCGAGCCCGCGAAGACCTCGGCAGCGGTCAGAAAACTCGAAACCGCGCTGAGCCTGGAACGCTCGGGCGTCATCATGGGATGGCTGGCACAGGCCCTGAACATCCAGTTCGTCGAGCGCCACGTGACCGCGGACGCAGCGTTTCTCGAACGCGTCGAAGCCTGTTGTCGCGAAGCCCTGGCCCTGGCGCCAACCAACAGCGATGTCTTGGCGTCGGTCGCCAACGCGCGCGTCAATTTCGAGAAGGATTACGCCGCGGGGTTCGAGTTGGCGCGACGGGCGGTCGAGGTCAATCCGGCGAACCCGCTGGCCTGGTGGGCCCTCTCCAATGCCGAATTGTGCATCGGCCGGGTGGATGCCGCATTGCGCTCGGCGCTGCGTTCGCAATTCCTCGCGCAGCGCACGCGGTACGAATTCTGGGCGGATTTTCAGGTCGCCTTGGTCTTCGCCGTCAAAGGGACGACCGACGCGGCCCTGACCATGGGCGAGCGCTCTGCGGCATTGCGACCCGGCTTCCGTCCGCCGCTGCGCTATCTCGTGGCGCTCCACGCAATGAACGGCGATCTGGGTCGCGCCCGGGACAAGGTCTTGCGGCTGGTTGCCGAAGAAGAAGACTTCTCCGTTGTCCGAATGCTCGAGGACCGGTCGTATCCGATCGGCATCATGCGTCGCTATGGCAGCGCCCTGACGGAGAGTCTCAAGAGGCTTTCAGGCGAACTCTGATCGGGCGACCTCACAAGCCCGCGATAGGTCTTCCGATTATTTCACGGTTTATTAGCGACCGGCCCCTGCACTGACGCCGACCAAAACGGCAATACTGATCCTGCGTATCGGGGGCGATGCGACAGAGAGTTCAAATGGCCAGATCGCCGGTGGTATTTGAAGACCGGTACATAGCAGAAGGCCTGAGCTCTTGTCGGAGCTGCTCGCAAGTGAGTGTGCGAAAACGGCAGCAATCCGATCTGGCGGCATGGTCCCCACCGAGATGCGCAGGAGCGTCGTGCGGGTAAGTTCAACTCCCACCCAGCGGCGCACGCGCCTGTCGCGTGACGTGCCCCGGTAAAGTGAGTGCTTAGGACCGGGGCACGGATCCTCTGGTTGTGCTCTGACGCACATAGTTTGCAACCAAGGCGATAGGCATCACGTCACGTGTACGAGGGTGACGCCATTTACCTTCCAAGGTCAGACAGGATCCAACCCTCGTCGCCAAAGAGGCGCTGTCGCTACGGGATCTCCATCTCCCAGAAAATCAGTGCCTCGCTCACCCGACCGACTTCTCGAACAGCGAGTCCAGGATGCTTTAAGCTGAGGTGCCCGATGACCTCAGGATCAGAGCTGATCACGCGCCAGTTCTTCTCCATGGCGGTCGAAAGGAAGTCAAAATCGGCTTTCGCTCCCAATTGCGGGTGACTGAGCAAGACCCGCTTTTTTTCGAAGGCCGAACTCAGACCGGTTATCCATCCAGACAGAAAAATTGTGTCGTTCATGGGAGGATCGAGCACTTTTGCAACCTGAGCCGCGGTTGCGCGCCGAACGGCGCTGTTTGTCAGCTGAAAGAAATTACAAGAGACTAGGGCCATCGCCAGAGCTGGAACGAGAAGCACCCAGGTTGCACTTAGGAGCAATTGAGTGCGCAGACAAAGCGCAAGTATCGTTACGGTTAGAAGAAAACCAAACCAAACGGCAGGCAGAGGCTGCATTACTAAACCTAAGGTCTCCTGCTTCCCAGAGAATGCGTACGATGCAAACAAGACCGACGCTGCGATGAGAGCTATCGAAATCAATCCGATCCTCGCAGGTCTCAACGAGAACAGAGACCGAATTGAAAGCGCCCCAAGAATCGAAAACGCGGGGAGAGTGACCAGAAAATACCTGAGATTATTAGACAATCCGCCGTGCCAGTTCTTGTACAGAAAGGGAAGAGAAGCGCCTACCACCGTCAATAGAAGCAATGTACGAGTGCCGTGAACATCTGTGCGCCACAGGACGCAAAGGGGCAATATCCCGAGCCAAGGCATATTCTGCGCAAGAGACTGCTTGTAGACACCCCAGAAATACGCTCTCGCCTCACCTGCGCTTACCACTCCGGGACGCACGTTGACTTCGGGATGGGCCGCCAGATCAAAACCCAAGTAATACAGACCCCGAAGAATTGCTTTGGGGATCTTTCCAAGTTCAGGACTTAGTACGACCCCTGCAACCGAGAGCCCTGCTAAGAGCAGGATAAGACCTTTGCGGAAGTTCTTTGGGACATGCCGCCACAACAGAACCACTGCAAACGAGGCCAAAATAACAAGGCTCAGAGGGAGATACGTGCCGACAGTCGCTCCACCGCCAGCATTGGATACGCCGTAACTCAGTGGGTTCCACGTGCCAAATTTTTCATGATTGAGGAGCGCACTTGTAAAAACACCGGGGAACAGCCCGATCATGGCACAGGACAGCAGCAGCAGTGGTCGGCGGGCAAAAAATGCAATCCATATCGCCAGGCCTGGAACCACTAGAAGCGCATCCAATCGGATATTGATACCGACGCCGACACTCAGACCAGCCGCCAGTGCCCAGGCACATGCTGTGCGGAGATGCTCCTCGGATGCCTGTGCGCGCACCGTGGCGAAAATCGCCAGAACCGCGAAGAGTGTCGCAAGAGCGTGCGGCCAAACGGCGGATGAATAGTCGACGAGGAAGGTGCATCCGACAAGCAGAATGATCGCTAGCCGAGCGGTCACGACATCTGTCAGATGTTTCGCGATGCCATAGGTCGTGAAAACGATACCTAGTGCGCTCAAAAGGTTGAGGGCGAACAATCCCTTTATCCCACCTAGGAGCCAGAACGGATAGGCGATGAAGCTGTAACCGCTCGGGTATTGCTGTGCGTATCCTTGCGGTCCGTCACGCAGCATAATCAACGACAGGTCAGGGCTGTCGAACAGCTCTTTTCCATTCGGCACACTAAGTAGATGTCCGTCGGAGAGACCGACAAGACCACCGATCAGGATCAGCTCATCGAGTGTGTAGAGGCTGGGGGGCATCATCAACCAGACGACGCTCCAGAACAAACTCGTGAAGATCAGGAATGCAATCGTATAAGGATCGACAGCATGGCGTGCTCCGACGGATTTGCGGTGCGTCAAGACTATCTGTTCCATCAATGACCTTTCAAAACGGCTTTACGAATACTCATTAAAAGTTGCCCTGTTCGAGAACGTCGGACCGATACCAGACTTTCTCATCCTTTGCATTGATGTCGCAACGACGTGCCCTGCATCCTCGATCCGTCTCGAGGGGCGCAGCAGAGCCACGAAGATCGCGCACGTCAAGCCTCCGGAATTAGTAGAGCCGATCACCGAGGCTTACTTCAAACATGAGAGCCGACGTCGCTCTTCGAGAGGTTCCGGTCGGTGGCGAGAAGGCGACACACATCACCTTCAGTAGTCTCCGCCACGGTCAACGTCACAAAAAAACTTTGGCATCGTCCAAATGTCTCTACAAATGTCGCTAATGTGGCGAGACGCCTTTCGTTGAGGAATGATTTTGCACGTCTGTTGTTTTCGACGGCCTACCTTTGGCCATGTCCTGATCTTCCGCGCGGTGCCATCCCTTGGCTCTGGCAATGAAAATATCCCAGATATCTCATGAAGTTATTTGTTCACATCCCTTGTTTGAACGAGGCCGAGTTCATTGCCGATGTCGTGCGCTCTATCCCTCGAAATATCGACGGATTCTCGAAGGTGAATGTTCTCGTTATCGACGACGGATCGACCGATGACACGGCAGAGCGTGCTGAGGCTGCGGGCGCCGACTACGTGCTGCGCAACCCGGTCAATATGGGGCTCGCGTACACATATATCCGCGGGCTTGAGGAGTGCATCGAGCGAGGCGCCGATGTCATTCTGAACTACGACGCCGACGCGCAGTACAAGGCCGAATGCATCCCCGCCCTGACCAAGCCCATTCTCGAAGGGAAGGCGGACCTTGTTGTTGGGGTGCGCCCCATCCGCCAGATCGAACATTTCTCGCCTGCCAAGAAGGTCCTGCAAGGCCTGGGAAGCACAGTCGTTCGGAAGGTCAGCGGAGTGTTGGTAGAAGATGCGCCAAGCGGGTTTCGAGCAATCACTAGGAAGGCCGCGTCCCACCTCTTCGTCTTCAACGGGTACACCTATACCTTGGAAACCCTGATCCAGGCCGGACAAGCCGGGATTGCCGTCACCACGGTCCCCATCGAGGTCAATCCGCCGATCCGGCCGTCGCGCCTGATGCGAAATTCGACAATCTACATCCTGAAGTCCGCCGCCACGATCCTCAGGGTCTCGTTTCTCTATCGTCCCTTCAAGATCATGTTGTGGCTCGCCCTGTTCACTGGCCTGCCTGCGTTGGTCGCCATCGTCCGCTTCCTGATCGCCTATGCGGCTGGCGAGGGCAATGGCATGGTGCAGTCGCTGGTCTTGGGAGGAGCGTTGCTCGTCGTCTCGACGATGCTTCTCGTCGGAGGCATGCTGGCCGAGTTGCTCGCAGCCAACCGCCGGATCCTGCAGGATACGCGCGCGCGCCAACTTCTCGGCCGCGGTGCTGTGAAGATTGGGCCTGAGCCGCGATGAACAAAAACTGCTCACTTGAATGCTCCATCAAGCGCAATTCGGCCGAACCCGTCGAAGCGCCACTGCAACAGACTACCTATCTCGCTACGGTATTAATACCGTACCTTCGGTCCTTACTTCACAGATTAAGCCCGCTCCAAGCGATAACTCTAAAATATAGTCTCTTGACCTTGAATCGGCAGCGCACTGCGCCACTGGCTAGCTACAAAAATATGCAAAACGGCTACGCATGCCGATAGTTTTCCTCCAATCGTTTCTCTCAGGCCCAATTGCTCGCGGCGCCTCAATCAGCTTCGTGATCCGTATCCTAAGTATCGGCGTGGCGACCCTACAGGCTATTCTGACTGCGCAGATGTTAGGCCCGGAGGGCTACGGAACGGTTGCTTATATACTTTCCGTTTCAATGATCTTCGCGACACTCTCCCTCATGGGAACGGAGCCCCTCGCCGTTCGCGAAGTCGCTCGATTTTGTGCCTTAAAAGATATCGCAAAGCTACGTGGCTTCATTTTCACTATTCGATTGTCACTCATCTCAGTCTTGGCTTTGGGGTCCACTATCTTGATCATAATGTCCCCGCTTATCTCGATGACCGAACATGAGTTCGGCGACCTAATTCTATTTACAATACCAATCTTTGCATTGATAGCGCTCACTTTACAGAATCAGGGAATATTGCGCGGACTTGGCTCAGTGGTATCTGCACAAGTTCCCTTCCAAATTTTGCGACCGACAATCATGGTCGGAATTCTTGGTTTCGCCTGGGTCACCGGGCATACGGTGGGCAAAAAAGACTATCTAGCCGCAACGATTATGGGTACCGCGGTTGCGCTCATCGCCACATTCTTTGCTCTCAGAGTAGCGATGCATTTTAAAGAAACAGAAAAAATCATACATCCTCGTATCTGTAAAGTCGCGAGTCAGGCAGCGCCATTTTTCGCGGGTTCGCTGCTTGCGCTCCTGCTCAGTGAAATCAACACACTCATGCTGGCTTGGTGGGCTGGACCGGAAGAAACAGGTCTTTTCCAGCCGATTGCCCGTATTACGCCTCTTATCATACTTGGCGTTCAAGCTGCTGGCGTTCGATACGCGCCGCGCGTAAGCGAACTTTGGGTCAAAGGCGAGAAGGAAAGGCTCACAGCTGTAACTCGAAAATTTACTTTTATCACAACGACTTTCGCTGTAGCCACTGCTGTCTTTATCACTGCCTCTGGAGAGTTCATTCTGGGTTTATTCGGCAAGCCGTTTTCCGCAAATTCAACCGCTTTATGGTGGGTTTCTGGAGCGCAAATTATCAACTCGGCATGTGGTCCGGTTGGTATGCTCCTAACTATGACCGGCAAAGCTTCCCTGACGATCCTACCCCAGGTAGGTGCACTGGCGGTGAATTGTGTCCTCGGATGGCTCTTCATATCCGGTCACGGAGTAGTCGGCGCAGCTATCGCAATGAGCGGAGGGATTGTTGTGTGGAACCTCGGAATGCTGGCGATTGTGAGACGCAAGCTTGGGCTGGATCCCAGCATGCTAAGTTTAGTACTTAAGCGGACGAGACACACATGAAATATCCAAACCTTTTTATCCCAGGCGCTCCGAAATGCGGAACCACATCGCTCGCATACTATCTCGGACAACATCCGGATATATTTGCGCCACTCATAAAAGAACCAGCTTTTTTTGGCTCAGATCTAAATGCAGCTCGCCCTAGAATATCATTAGAAAGCTACCTAGATCTTTATAAAGAATGGAAAGAAGAGACTGTAGCTTTCGACGCTAGCACTCACTACTTCTCTGCTAAACGAGCTGCGGCGGAAATTGCGGAAGCAGCTCCAGAAGCCCGCGCAGTCATAATGGTTCGTAATCCTGTAGAAGCTACATATTCTATGTACCACCAGCTGGTATTTAACGGAGCTGAGCAACCAAACAGCTTCGAGGAGTCTCTCGATGCGGAGAGCGGTCGTACTACAAACGCAGAAGTCAATCGCTTTGCTTATTCTCAAAACTTTCTTTATTCAAAAATATTCTCATTTGATGAAAATATTAAGCGATTCGAATTTTGCCTTGGCAAAGAGCGAGTTCGTGTTGTTCTCTTGGATGACCTCAAAGAAAACCCTATAGAGCAGATCGTCAATATATGCAATTGGCTTGAAATTAAAGTTGCCCCAGTTTATAAATTTGATTTGTCCAAAAAAAACGAAGCTAAGACCGTAAGGATCCGGTGGCTAAACACAATCGCCAACTATCCACCTGCGTGGATCGGGAATTTCACCAAACCGATTTTCTCAAAAAAATCTCGAGTGGGCGTGAGAACGTTTCTAGGGCGCTACAATACTAAAACGTCAAAAAACCCTCCGATGCATGCAGAAACGCGCAGACGCCTAGTAAACCATTACACGCCAGAAATTGAGAAGCTTTCACGTCGGCTGGATCGAGACCTCTCTCACTGGCTGTCCACCGAAGGGTAAAATTTGCAACGCTTGCGTATTGCACATTTGTGCTTCACTGCGTTCCCCGCGACAGTTGGCGGAATGGAAATGGTCGTAGATAGCCTGATCAGGTCGCAGGCTTTAGCCGGGCATGACGTGACCCTTGTTACACGCTGGAAACAAGCTTCGGCCTTGCGGAAAGTTTCGCCAGATTATCCCGTAATTGCCCTGCCGCCGCGCCCGTCGGGAGGAAGCCAGGCGTTTCTCGATGTTGGATCTCGGTGGCCCGTTGCAGCCGCCGTGGCGTTTCATCAGCTTCGACATCGCTTCGATATCTGGCACGCTCACTGGCTATACCCCACCGGATGGATGGCCGAAAGCGTACTGCGTCCACTTGGTGTCCCGCTAGTCATGACGGCCCACGGCGCTGACGTGAACGTGGACGAAGAGGCCTCTTACGGATTCCGCCAATTTCACAAGCACGATACCCGCGTTCGCGACATGTTAAAGAGGCCATGCTGGACCACTGGAGTATCGCCAGACATATGCGATGTTTTACATGACTTAGATGCAAAAAACATAAGATGCATTCCAAACGGAATTAGCTTCGAAGGAATTACTGCTCGGAAAACTGATGTTTTCGCCATACGTAAATCCCTGTCAGTTTCAGAAGATACGTTCCTGCTGCTTACAGCCGCAAGGAACGTACGAACAAAAGGACTTCATCATATAGTTTGGATTTTGAAGGCTCTTAGTCGCACCAATCTAAAGATCGTTTGGATAATCGTTGGACAAAACGTGGAAGGCCTGAAGCAACAGTTTCATAACGAGGGTCTTTCGGAGCAAGTCCGACTTTTACCAGCGATATCGAAGGACCTGCATGATCCATCTTTGGCGCCGCCATCTGCACTGATTGACCTATACCGCTGCTCTGATCTATTCGTATTTCCAACCCATAATGAGGCGTTCGGCTTGGTCGCCCTCGAAGCCATGGCCGCTGGCACTGCGACTATTGCCAGTGACATCGGTGGATTAAGAAGTTTTATGCGCTCAGGTGAAAATAGCCTACTCGTCCCGCAGGGAGACGAAAGCGCCTTCGCAGACGCGATTATATCTCTTTTGATAGATCCAAAACGTCGACAGCGCTTAGCTGACCAAGGTCAGAAAACAGCTCAACGGTACGCATGGTCGAAGGTTTCGGATAGCTACTTAACCTTTTATCATGAAGTAATCAGCGAGACATTGAAATGAGGCCCCGCGTTTCCGTCGTCATGTCTGTCCACAATGGCGAGCGATATCTACGCGAGGCGGTGGACAGCATTCTGAGACAGACGCTCCGAGACTTTGAGTTCCTGATCGTCGACGATGCCTCAGAGGATGCAACGCCGGAAATACTCGCCAGCTATGCGGCGCAAGACCGTCGCGTTGTAATCTTACGTAACGAGAACAACATTGGCCCCTATCCGAGCGCCAACCGCGCGATCGAGATCGCGCGCGCGCCGCTCATCGCCCGCATGGACTCCGACGACATCAGTGATCCGGAACGCTTCTCGCGTCAAGTTTCCTTCATGGATGCTCATCCAGATCATGTGCTGGTTGGGACAAGTTACCGTTCAATCGACGGGGAAGGGAGATTGCGTTACCAGAGACCGAACCCCATGGATGATTTTTCAGTGCGTTGGGTGTCTAGATTTCGAATGCCCATGGTTCATCCAAGCTTTTTATTCCGGGCACGTTACCCTGACGGTTCACCAGTGTTCTATCGCGAAGACCATCATGTCGCCCAGGACTACGCACTGATTTCTGACTTACTAAAAGCCGGTCGCGTGGCGGTGTTATCCGATATGCTGGTCGACTATCGTATGCATGCAGTTAATATTTCTTCAACCAAGAAGCGGGAGCAAGACAAGATTGCCTACGAGGTCTCGCGGCAGATTCTTTTGCGCGAATCGGGTAGCGAGATGTGCGAACGCTTCGATATTCTTCACGCTACGCTCTACGGTCGTCGACGCAAGTCACCCGCCGACATTAGCATAGCTCGACAAGCTTTCGACAAACTAATCGACGGGCTTACTCCTCAAAATAGTGAAAAATGGCAAAGACGGCGCGCTGCAGGAATACTTGCGGAAACCTATTTGGCCAATGAACGTGGCGCAAATGCTTTTCACTGGTTTACCCAACTATGTATCCGCGCGCCAACCTATATTTACCCACTGCTGCTTAGAGTTATGGAAATTCGCGGATACAAAAATATCAAATAAAAAGACGAGTGCTTCAAGTTATTTTCTCTTTACCCCTACCCGCCACCCTCGACCCAATTAATTCACGAAAAGTAAATACCCCAATTTTCTCCACTGGCCAAGCTCACGATCCGCCAACTTTTCGAAAACGCGAAAAATGTCTCATCATCCATAGATGACCTATAAACCACCGAATAAGTAATAGAATAAACTGCCTCGCATCGAGCCTTCTCCCCCCATCTAATTCTCGATCGATTGAGCTATCGCGACCTACTTGCTTGGTAGGGAAGGGCCTAATTTCAGCCACAATAACGCCGGTTTTCCAAGGCTCGAAAAGCACCTGATCTACCGGCCCGTATATATTATCGAGCTTACTTACTAGTGTTTTTGCCGCCAGCCTCGTTACAATGTATCCCGCGGACCGCCATTTCGGAAGACCAAATACTTCTATGCTCCACCTACCAACCGATGCAACTCGAACACTAAGCCGAGGAACCGCTCCGGTAGAGCCCTCCAGTTTAATGATTCCAATTCTAGGTGGAACTTGAACGGTTTCAATCACTTCAAATAGCTCTTCGTTTAGTATAACATCATCTTCTAGCACGCACACAACAGGGTGAGGGCCTTCCGATATTCGTTGCAAAGTTTTTTTATGGCTTAGAAAGCAACCGATTTCTCCTAAAGATAAGGGCGCAGAGCGCCACCAAAGGCGCCGGTTAGGACATATTCTTTCTAGATCCTTCTGAGAAAGGGATGAGCCAGGCACCGCCGAAAATCGTTCGTACTTTATGCCTTGGCGCTGAAATCCTCTTTCCATCACCTCTCGACGTTCTACGTCATTGTCGAGGTTGATAAATATGATTGGCAATGGATTATTTTTTTGATTTTTCAAAAACTCAGGTCCATGTTGTCGATCTAGAGTGTGACGGTGAATTTCTGAAGCATGATTGAAGTTTATCGCGCCAAAATTTTCAAGACCCATCATCTGGCCACCCAACGTTGCGTTTCAAGTCGGTCAATTGATCTCAGCTTACAGGACCAAGGTCGGAAAATTTCGAAATAAGGCGTGGTGAGTGTGTTTTTCTTACGTCAGCGTACCGACCCCGTGCCAGTCTCCATGAACGAGGCGAGGCGAAAGAGCTGCTCTGTCCCCAAAGAGTTACTCTCCCGCGATTGAGAACATGCCGCACTCTGAAGCCAAAGGCAAACTACGAAGCGCTTTGGTAGAACATCCACGGCCGCGCAACCAAAGTCGCAAACCAAAAGCAAACCTTGCACAGTTCTTCATTTAGCATGAGAACTTAAAAAAACCCACAATCAACTATTAATTCGTTGCACTTGGCGTAGATGTGTAACCAGTATACGGCATAAAGGTACGGACTAACGTACGGAGCACTTGAGAAACACCGATGGTTCATCCGAAACCGTTTGCTAGATTCGTCACACGCAAATGGCCGCCAGCGGTTGGTGGGATGGAGCGATACAGTCAACGTCTTGCTGAGCGTCTACCAAGATTCTGCCATCTTGATCTAGTCGCTCTTCCCGGGCGAGCGGATGGGACGACGCCGTCCAAGATCGAGCTCGCATTCTTTGGCATTCGAACGTTTCTGTCATTTCTGTTCGTTCGAAAGAGTTCCGACATACTACATGTTGGAGATATGGCCAGTTGGCCTTTGGCGCTGCCCTACGCATTGTGGAATAGAAATGGGGTCATTGTCGTTTCTGCGCATGGTACAGACATAAGCTACGCACTACGTGATCAATTGAAGAACAGAGTGTACAAACTCTATCTCGCACTCTTCCGGCACCTTATCCCGAGCGCGCGCATCATTGCCAATTCGAGTGCCACCGCGACCGCTCTTGAGAACCTTGGCTTCGAAGTTGCGCGCATTGTACCTCTCGCGGCCGATCGCCCCCCCAGACTCGAGCACTCACCGCCGTCCAAAAGGCTACTGTTTGCGGGGCGATTACTACATCAGAAAGGGCTCTCCTGGTTCGTGTCAGAGGTCCTTCCACTTCTTCCGTCCGAAATTGGACTAGATGTTGCAGGGCCGGTCTGGGATGCGACCGAAGCAGCCGCTCTCGAAGATCCTCGGGTCGAGTACCGAGGCAATCTCGCTCCAAAGGAGCTTTTTCAAGCTTACAGAGACGCGCTCTCCGTGATCATACCTAATCGGGATCTCGGTTCTGGGCATTTCGAAGGTTTTGGGTTGGTCGCCCCGGAAGCAGCTGCATCCGGCGGCGTTGTCGTCAGCGCTGATGTCGGGGGATTGCGAGATGCTGTGCTCGACAAAGAGACTGGTTTTTTACTTCCCGCAGGAGACGCAGAACATTGGGCAGCAAAGCTTGTTGAGATTTCGAACTGGAGCAAAGTAACGCGAGAGGAATTCGTAAGCCGGTCCGTTTCTGCAGCAGAGTGGCACTTCAGCTGGGATCGCGTTGTGCGTGATACGTTCGCCGTGTACACGGAAGGCAGTGGACGCCAACAATAGTAAATCAATTTTTTTCCTTTCGTATTATAATCTTGTAGCCATTTGTGCAGACGACCCGACCCCTTTTCACCACTCCTACCCCTCTATGAACGACACTAGCGCGCCGACCATGTGGCCGGGTGCGCTGTAGGAGCCGTAGTGGCCGAAGCCGTCGAAAGTGCGGAGCTCGGCTTTGTGGAGGCACTCGGCCAGGGCCTCGGCCATCAGGGTGTAGCGGGGATAGATCTCGCCTCACGCTAGGATCAGGGTGGGGACCTTGAGCGCCGAAAGCTGGTCGCAGCTCAGCTGCTGGCCCGGCGGAGCGGCGAACTGCACGGGAGGGTGCGGCCAAGGGCCAGGACATGAGTGTGCAGAGCGCCAGAAGGCCGGCGCGAAGCGGACAGGTCATGGAAATCTCCAGTCGATAAATAGATGTCCGAGAAACACGCCTAAAATGCCGGTGCGCTTGCAAGGTCCGTCGGTCCCCCGTCAATCACGAAGCCGGAGCGATCTGCGTCATCCACGAGGGACGCTGGCATGCGGAACGCCAAGCGCAGGGGTGATGACATTTGCTAACATTTTAGCAGTTTCGGTTCAGGCCGATATTTTCCAAGAATTTTCGTAATAGACTGATTTTAAATTAATTATTAAATACCCATAGGTGGTTCATTGTCACTATCTGTGACACAGGATCCGACGGTGATAAACTCTGTGTCAAAAGGCGCTGCAGAAAGCCAATCTAAGAGGCTCGAATGACCTGGCGCAGCTAGCAGCGACCCAATGTGGTCCTGTGTCGCCAACTCTGCGCCAGATCGAACGTCGAGCAGCCTCTTCGATTCAAAACATACCCGCAGAGACGCATCGCTGTCGGCGCGCTAAGCCGAGCGGCAGCACGCGCTTCGGGCCGCAGTCTTGGCGTTCGCTTCGACGCTCGATCAGACTGGCGTAGAAGCCGTCCGGCTCGGCGAACTTGAGATGGATGATCAGTTCAGGTCAGCCAAGGCTTTGGTTTTCTACGCAGGCCGTGTGCTGCGCGGCGCGGATGGCGGTCTCTTCAAACGCCTGTCTAGCCTCGACGAAATGGGACCGCTTCGTTTTAGAGCCTCGAGCACTGGCGGTTGGCACCACGCTCGTGAACGCAAAACCCAAAAGTAAACGAAGCGAGCCAACTTCATCACGCTTCCAGAAAGCGTTTCTCGCAAGAGTTGCGCTGGGCATGCGGTTCGGTCAAGATCTTTCCAAGAGAAATCAGACCCGAGGCGGCATGTTGACTGAACCGAAAAGAGAAGCGTTTTGCGTTGCTTACGCCCTTCACGGTAACGCCACGAGGGCAGCAGTAGACGCAGGATATTCGCAAAGGTCCGCTTACTCTCAGGGATCGCGCTTGTTGAAGAATGATGAGGTTCAGAACAGAATCCGCCAAATCCGCACTGAACGCTCCGAGCGTCTGGAAATCAGTCACGACCTTCTGTTCAACCTGCCGGTCGCGCGAGCCACCTCGAACATCGCCAAGTTCGTCGATTTCAACGAAGACGGGAGCCTCGACCTCACCGACAAACGGGCCTCGATTTACGATCTCGCAGTAGTCAAGAAACTGGATGTTCAAACGATCACCAGAGGGACCGGCGACAAGCAGCGCACATCGCGCCGGATACGGATCGAGACACATGATCCTCTACCCGCGATCATTCGCCTGCTGGATGAGTTTTTCGATCAAGAACCAAACGCAAAGCTGCGGCTCGATCTTGACCAATGCCGATCGTGGCGAGACTGAACTCTGAAGGAGATCTTTTACGGCCGTCGCTGGGCGGTCCCTAGGCTCAGGACTCATAGCCAGTAGATGACGATAGCGGCGAGAGCGATGGCCGAGAGGAAGACCTTGGGGCACCT